>NZ_WBKP01000004.1 GCF_009602465.1 Cumulibacter manganitolerans
GGCGCGCTGGCCGCAGTCGCGCAGCGGCTGCAGGCGGCGGGCGCCCTCGGCGACGACGGCACCGCGGCCACCGGGTGGGCGGCGGGCGGCTAGTCGACCTCGCCCTGCGCGACGGTCGCCGGATGCGGGGCGACGAGCCCCTGGTCCAGGCGGGCGTCGGCGAGCCGCTTGAGCTCGGCGTACGCGGGCGCGCCGATCAGTGCGGTGAGCTCGGGGGCGTAGGAGACGTACACCGGCTCGCTCGCCACGTGTGCCTCCGGGGACGACGTGCAGTACCAGTCGAGGTCGTGGCCGCCCTCGCCCCAGCCGCGGCGGTCGTACTCCTCGATGCGGGTGACGAGGATCTGCGTGCCGTCCGGCCGCTCGTGCCAGTCCTGCTCGCGGCGGATCGGCAGCTGCCAGCAGACGTCCGGCTTCGTCTCCAGCGGATGCTTGCCGATGCGGAGCGCGAGGCCGTGCAGCGCACACCCCACCCCCATCGGCGAGCCCGGCGGGTTCTGGAAGACGCACGCCCCACCGGCCGTGCGGGTGCGCTGGCGGGTCTCGCCGTCCAGCTCGTCGTCCTCGACCCAGTCGCTCTTGCGGACCTTGCGGCCCGGGTGCCGGTACCAGTCCTCGGGCGTCAGCTGCTGCACGAAGCCGCGCACCCGCCGGCGATCGTCGTCGTCGCTGAAGAACGCGCCGTGCACGCAGCAGCCGAGGTCGGGCTTGCGCCGGTCGATCCCGTGGCAGCCCGCGGCGAAGATGCACATCCAGCGGGAGCCCAGCCAGGTCAGGTCGGCGCGGATCAGGTGGTCGTCGTCGGCGGGGTCGAAGAACTCGATCCACTCGCGGGCGAAGTCGAGACCGACCTCGCCCGGGTGCGGGGACGGGGAGCGGGACATGCCCGAAAGCGTAGGCGCCCGGGCGCCGCCCGCGGCGCCGCACCCGGCCGCTAGCGTTGAGCCCATGCGTCTGGGAGTCCTCGATGTCGGATCCAACACGGTGCACCTGCTCGTCGTCGACGCGCATCGCGGCGGCCACCCCACCCCGATGCACAAGCACAAGGTCGAGCTGCGGCTGGCCGAGACGCTCACCAAGTCCGGCGCGCTGACCAAGGCGGGCGAGAGCTCGCTCGTGCAGGCCGTCGCCGACGCGAAGGAGGTCGCGGCCGAGCAGGGCTGCGACGACCTGCTGGCGTTCGCGACGAGCGCCGTCCGCGACGCCACGAACTCCAAGGCGGTGCTCTCTCGGGTGCGCGCGAGGACCGACGTCGCCCTCCGCGTGCTGTCCGGACCGGACGAGGCGCGGTTGACCTTCCTCGCCGTCCGTCGCTGGTTCGGCTGGAGCGCCGGGCAGCTGCTGTGCCTGGACATCGGCGGCGGATCGTTGGAGCTGGCCATCGGCATCGACGAGGTGCCCGACGTGGCCAGCTCGGTGCCGCTGGGCGCCGGCCGGCTCACGCGCGAGTGGCTCAGCGGGGACCCGGCCACGAAGTCCGAGATCGCCGCGCTCCGGGAGTACGTCGACGAGACGCTCGCCTCGGAGGTCAAGGCGTTCCAGAAGACCGACCGGCCCGACCGCGCCGTCGCCACCTCCAAGACGTTCCGGTCGCTGGCGCGGCTGACCGGCGCCGCGCCGTCGTCGGAGGGCATCCGGGTGCCGCGCGAGCTGACCCTCGCCGGACTGCGCCAGCTCATCGGGTTCATCTCGCACATGTCCAGCGCGGACCTCGCCAACCTCGAGGGGGTGAGCGCGACCCGCGCCCATCAGCTGCTCGCCGGCGCGATCGTCGCCGAGTCCGCGATGCGCAACCTGGGGGTGCCGCGGCTGGAGATCTGCCCGTGGGCGCTGCGCGAAGGCGTCATCCTGCGCCGCCTCGACATGATCGACGGCGCCGACTAGCCATGCGCACCGCGAAGCCGCGCCGGCGGGTGCTGCTGTCCAGCGCGTCGGTGTTCCCCGAACCCCTCGACGCGGCGTTCGAGCTCGCGCACGAGCTCGGCTACGACGGCCTCGAGGTGATGATCTGGGGCGACCCCGCGAGCCAGGACGCCGCCGCCATCGCCGAGCTGATCCAGGTCGCCCAGCTGCCGGTCGGCTCGGTGCACGCCCCCTGCCTGCTCATCACCGCGCGGGTGTGGGGCACCGAGCCGGGCCCCAAGCTCACGAAGTCCGTGCGGCTGGCTCACCAGATCGGCGCGCGCACCGTCGTCGTGCACCCGCCGTTCCGGTGGCAGAGCCGGTACGCGCGCGAGTTCGCAGCCGGCGTCCGCGCCCTCGAGCGGCAGTCTGGCCGGGTGATCGCCGTCGAGAACATGTTCCCCGCGCGGGTCGGCGCGCGGGGCGTCTCGGCGTACGCCCCGCACTGGGACGTCACCCGAGGACCGTTCGAGCACCTCACGCTGGACACCTCCCACACGTCGGTCGCGCGCTGCGACTCCGCGGAGATGCTCGCCCGGATGGGGGAGCGGCTGGCGCACGTGCACCTCGCGGACGGCACCGGCAAGGGGACGGACGAGCACCTCGTCCCCGGCCGGGGCTCCAGCGGCTGCGATCGGGTCCTGCACGCGCTGCCGGCGAGCTTCACCGGGGACGTGGTCGTCGAGGTCAGCACGCGGAACCTGGACCGGGAGCGGCGGGCGGCCGACCTGGCCGAGGCGTTGCGGTTCGCGCGCACCCATCTGGCGGCCCCGCCGCCAAGTTGACGCTACCGAGCGGGCGCTCGTACGGTTAGCGCCATGGCCGACAGCAGCACCGCGTGGCGATCCTACGACCGCCCGCACCTCGACCCCGTCCTGACGGCGGCGGTCGAGGCGTTCAACGAGGTCGGCTACCACGGCGCGACGGTCCGCGACATCGCGCGCCGCTGCGGCCTGTCGGTCGCGGGCATCTACCACCACCACGCCGGCAAGCAGGAGATGCTCGTCGCGATCCTCGCGTCCACGATGGACGAGCTGATGTGGCGCAACGAGGCTGCCCGCCGCGCCGGTGGCGACGATCCCGTCGCCCGGTTCTGCAACCAGATCGAGACGCTCGCGCTGAGCCACATGTACTGGCTCAAGCAGGCCGCGATCGGGTCCACCGAGATGCGCGCGCTGGCGCCGCACAACCGCGGTGCGATCGTCGCGCGCCGCGCCGAGCTGCAGCGGCACATCCAGGACGACGTCGACCTCGCGGTCAGCCGCGGGCTGTTCCGGACCGCGCATCCGAAGGACGCCGTCCGTGCCGTGGTCGGCATGTGCATCCAGACCGGCCAGTGGTACGACGCGGGCGGCGAGATGAGCCCGGAGCAGGTCGCGAGCGACATCGTGCAGGTCGCCCTCGATACGGTTGCCTATCGGACCCACGCGGAGGAGAACGCGAGTGCTTGACGGCAACACCATCGGATTCATCGGCGGCGGCAACATGGCGGAGGCGCTGATCGCCGGCATCCTCCGCGGCGGCGCGGTCACCCCGGAATCGGTGCTCGTCACCGAGAAGCATCCCGACCGTGCCGAGTACCTGCGCACGCGGTACGGCGTCACCACGCTCAGCGCGGAGGAGCTCGCCGAACGCGCGGACATCATCGTCTTCGCCGTCAAGCCGCAGGTGATCGACGAGGTGCTGGCCGATCTCGCCGGCCGGCTGCACGACGAGGTGCTGCTCGTCTCCGTCGCCGCCGGCATCCCGACCTCCCGGTTCGAGCGGGACTTCCCGGCGCTGCCGGTGGTCCGCGTCATGCCGAACACGCCCGCGCTGGTCGGCGAGGGCATGTCGGTGATCGCGCCCGGGACCACCGCGAAGCACCACCACCTGGGCTACGCGCGGGCCATCCTGGCCACCGCCGGGAAGGTGCTCGAGCTGCCCGAGGACCTGCTGGACGCCGTCACCGCCGTCTCCGGCACCGGCCCGGCGTACTTCTTCTACCTCACCGAGGCGCTCGTCGACGCGGCCGTGGCGGTCGGGCTCGAGCGCGACGTCGCCGCGCGGCTCGTCGTGCAGACCGCGGTCGGCGCGGCCACCATGCTGCGCGAGTCGGGCAGGGAGCCGGTCGACCTGCGCCAGGCGGTCACCTCCCCCGGCGGCACGACGGCGGCCGGCATCGGCGTCCTGGAGGACCGGGGGGCGCGGGAGATCGTCGCGGCGGCGGTCCGGGCCGCGCGGGACCGCTCGGCAGAGCTCGGATCCGGGGCATAATCGACGACAGGCCAGGCGACACGCCGAGTTGTGATGAAAACGTTGTGTCGATCACTCGATTCTCAACTCGCCAAGCCACACCAGCCACGCTAATGTGCCCTAAGCACGTGCGTGTCATGCGTCGGTGGGGAAGCCGACGAGCGACGCGTGCCGGAAGACAAATGGTGAACTATGTCCAAGAAGGCAACGCCCAAGGACGCCGCCGCAGGCGTCTCGCAGGTCACGTTCCTGACCGTGGCGGAGGTCGCGGCGATGATGCGCGTGTCGAAGATGACCGTCTACCGTCTCGTGCACTCCGGGGAGCTGCCCGCGGTGCGCGTCGGCCGCTCGTTCCGGGTCCCGGAGAAGGCGGTGCACGACTATCTCGACGGCGCGTTCATCGAGACCGCCTAGCAGCAACCCGCTCGGAACCGTCCGAGCGGGCCGCATAGCCGCCGAGCCGGACAGGTAGACTTGTCCGGCTCAGCATTTTCCGGGTGCAGCTGCGCCACGGACAGCAACTGTGAAGGATTTCCATGGGTTCAGTCATCAAGAAGCGTCGCAAGCGTATGGCGAAGAAGAAGCACCGCAAGCTTCTCAAGCGCACTCGCGTGCAGCGGCGCAACAAGAAGTAAGCGCGGATCCAGGCGCCGCCGTGACCCCCCGCGTCGTACTCGTCACCGGTGTCAGCCGGTTTCTCGGCGGCGCGACTGCGCACGCGCTCGCGCAGGATCCGCGGATCGAGCGCGTCATCGGCGTCGACATCACCTCGGCGCACCCCGCGCTCGCCGGCCACAGCCGGGCGGAGTTCGTCCGCGCCGACATCCGCAGCCCGTTGATCGCGAAGGTGATCGACTCGGCCGGGGTGGACGCCGTCGTACACACCGACATCAACGCCTCGGCCAGCGCCTCCGGTGGCCGCGCCTCCATGAAGGAGGCGAACGTGATGGGCACGATGCGCCTGCTGGCCGCCTGCCAGCACGCCCGTCTGGTCACCCGCCTGGTCGTGAAGTCGACCGGTGCCGTCTACGGCTCCAGCCACCGCGACCCGGCGATGTTCACCGAGCAGATGCAGCCGCGCACGCTGTCCGGGGGCTACGGCAAGGACGCGCAGGACGTCGAGGCGTACGTGCGCAGCTTCCACCGCCGCCGCTCCGACGTGTCGGTGACGGTGCTGCGGTTCGCCAACCTCATCGGGCCGTCGGTCGACTCGGTGCTGGCGCCGTACTTCGCGATGCGGCTGGTGCCGATCCTCGCCGGCTACGACCCGCGCCTACAGTTCGTGCACGAGCAGGACGCCGTGGCGGCGCTGGTGCGCAGCGCCACCGTCGCGGACCCGGTCGACGGCGTGTTCAACATCGCCGCCCCCGACGTCATGCGGCTCTCGCAGGCGGTGACCCGCGCGGGCCGGCTGCCGCTGCCGGTCGTCGGCCCCGCCGCCTCGGTGCTCGGGCGGGCCGTGCGGATGCTGGGGTTCGGCGACTTCACTCCCGACCACATCCAGTTCCTGCGGTACGGGCGCGCGATGGACACCTCGCTGGCGGCCGAGCGGCTCGGCTTCCGCACCGAGTACTCCACGCGCGAGGCGTTCGACGACTACCTCGCCGGCCGCGGCATCCGGCCGACACTGCCGCTGCGCGCACTGCGCAGCGCGCTCGGGGTAAAGCGGTGAGCGGCCGGGGGCCGGGTCTGGACCCCGCGCTCGCGCTGCTCGGCGCGGCCGTCGACGGCGCCGAGCGGCTCGCGCGCACCCACCCGGAGATCGAGCGGGCGCTCGCGCGCCTGGTCAGCTTCATCCGCCGCCGGGTCACCGGCGAGTACGACATCGACGAGTTCGGCCTCGACCGGGAGTTCACCGAGGGCGTGCTGCACCCGCTGGTCAAGGTGCTCTACGACAAGTGGTTCCACGTCAGCGTCGTCGGCGCGGAGCGCATCCCGTCCGACGGGCCGGCCCTGCTGGTCGCCAACCACTCGGGGACCATCGCCCTCGACGGCGTCATCCTGTCGTACGCCGTCCACCGCAACACCGCCGAGCGGCGGATCCTGCGGCTGCTGGCCGCCGACCTCGTGTTCGGGCTGCCGGTCGTCGGCGACCTCGCGCGCCGCTCCGGCAGCGCGCTGGCCAGCGCGGACGACGCCGCGCGGCTGCTCGGGGACGGCGAGCTGGTCGGCGTCTTCCCCGAGGGGTTCAAGGGCGTCGGCAAAGGCTGGTCGCAGCGGTACCGTCTGCAGCGCTTCGGGCGCGGCGGCTTCGTCTCCACCGCCATCCGGGCGGGTGTCCCGATCATCCCGGTCTCGATTGTCGGCGCCGAGGAGGCCTACCCGATGATCGCCGACATCTCGCCGCTGGCGCGCACCTTCGGGCTGCCGTACTTCCCGGTCACGCCGACCTTTCCGCTGCTCGGGCTGCTCGGGCTGGTCCCGCTGCCGAGCCGCTGGGTGATCGAGATCGGCGAGCCGATCGACACCGCGCACCTCGGCGCCGACGCGGCCGAGGACCCGATGGAGGTCTTCGAGCTCACCGACGTGGTCCGCGAGAAGATCCAGTCGCGGCTGTACGCCCTGCTGCGCGAGCGTCGCCGCACGTTCTTCTGACCGCGCGGCGCCCCCGGCTAGCGTCGCCCGCCGCGGGAGCGGTAGCGCTGCACCGCCCGCCACAGCGCGAGCGAGCCGACCACCGAGCCCGCCGCGGCCGCGCCGGCCAGCGTCGTCAGCGCGCCGACCTTCACCGCCTTGCGCCCGGTGCGGTAGTCGCGGATCTCCCAGCCCCGCTCGATCGCCTCGCGGCGCAGATCCGGGTCGGGGTTCACCGCGACGGCCTTGCCGACGAGCGACAGCATCGGCAGGTCGTTGATCGAGTCGCTGTACGCCGTGCAGCGCGCGAGGTCCAGCCCCTCGCGCGCGGCCAGCGCCGAGATGGCCTCGGCCTTGGCGCTGCCGTGCATCATCTCGCCGACCAGCTGCCCGGTGTACTTGCCGTCCGCCTGCTCGGCAACCGTCGCGAGCGCCCCGGTGAGGTCGAGCCGGTCGGCGATCACGCTGGCCAGCTCGACGGGGGTGGCGGTGACCAGCCAGACGCGCTGCCCGGCGTCGAGGTGCATCTGCGCGAGCGAGCGGGTGCCGGAGTAGATCTTCTGAGCCATCTCCTCGTCGTAGATCTCCTCGCCGAGGCGGCGGATCTCCTCGACGTCGGCGCCCTTGACGAACTCCAGGGCCCGGTCGCGCGAGCTGTGGATGTCGTCGGTGTTCTCGGCGCCGATGACCCGGAACTTCGCCTGCTGGTAGACCATCCGCGCGATGTCGCGGCTGGTGAAGAACTTGCGTGCGGCGAGGCCCTTGGCGAAGTGGAAGATCGACGCGCCCATCATCATCGTGTTGTCGACGTCGAAGAACGCCGCGGCGTTCGGGTCGAGGGGGATGGGCAGCTGCTTGGTCGCCTTGGCGGCGACGGCCGCCGACGCGCGACCTGCTTCGCGGGCGCGGGCCCGCGCCTCGCCGGGAAGGGCCGCACGGCTCCAGGGCAGGCGCATCCGGTCGACTCCCTTCTCGCTCGTGGGACCAGCCTACTGAGCCGCCGGATATCGTGAAGGGCATGCAGCCCGATGTCACGCTCATGTCCCGCCGCGAGTGCCACCTGTGCGAGGTGGCGCAGGCCGAGCTGGCCCGGATCCTGCCGGACTACGGGCTGCAGGCCGAGGTCGTGGACGTGGACACGGCGCCCGAGCTGCGCGCCGAGTACGGGGACCGGGTGCCGGTGCTGCTGCTCAACGGCAAGGAGCACGGCTACTTCACCGTCGACGAGCACCGGCTGCGCCCCGCGCTCGACGCGCTCATGGGCCGGTAGCCGCGGCCACCGTCACTTTGTGCATACGTGCACAAGCAGGTAGTCTGGACCATCGTGACGACAGCTTCCGGTTCGCGGATCGCCGCCCGCACCAGCGATGGCCGGCGGATCCCGGAGGCCACCCTCGGCCGGCTGTCGCTGTACCTGCGAGTCCTCGAGAACCTGCAGAACCGCGCGCTGATCAGCTCCGACGAGCTCGCCGCGCTGAGCGGCGTCAACTCCGCGATGCTGCGCCGCGACCTGTCCTGGGCCGGCTCGGTCGGCACCCGCGGCGTGGGGTACGACGTCGCCGCGCTGGAGGGCCGGCTGAGCGAGGTGCTCGGCGTCGGTGAGCGCCGCACGGTCGTGATCATCGGCGTCGGCAACCTCGGGCACGCTCTCGCCGGCTACGCCGGGCTGCCGGCCCGGGGCTTCCAGGTCGTCGGCCTCTTCGACGTCGACCACGTCGGCGAGGTCGTCGCCGGGTTGGAGGTCCGCGCGATCGACGAGCTGCGGGCCGGCCCCGGCGAGTACCGCGACAGCATCGGCGTCATCGCCACCCCGGCGCACGCCGCCCAGGCCGCGCTCGACGTGCTGGTCGAGATCGGCATCACCGGCGTGCTGTCGTTCGCCCCGACCACCCTGCAGGCGCCGCCGGGCGTCGACGTCCGCCGCGTCGACCTCGCCAGCGAGCTGCAGATCCTCGCTTTCCACGAGCGGCTCAAGTCCGCGTCGTCAACGAAAGGTGCCTCATGAGCTATCTCGTCGTAGGGCTCTCCCACCGTCAGACTCCGGTGGACGTCCTGGAGCGGGCCGCGATCACGCCGGAGGCCCTCGATGAGGCGCTCGTCCAGGTGCTCGGCCACGAGCCGGTCAGCGAGGCGATGCTGCTGTCGACCTGCAACCGGGTCGAGGTGTTCGCCGTCGTCGAGAAGTTCCACCCCGGCCTGGACGCCGTGGTCGGGTGGCTCTCCGAACGGCTGGGCATCCCGAGCGACCAGCTCGCCGACTACCTGCAGGTGGCCTACGACGAGGACGCCGTCGAGCACATGATGCGGGTGGCCAGCGGCCTGGACTCCATGGTGGTGGGTGAGCCGCAGATCCTCGGGCAGCTGCGCACGGCGTACCTCGAGGCGGCCGACCGCGACGCCGTCGGCCGCCGGCTGCACGCGCTCGCGCAGCACGCGCTGCGGGTGGGCAAGCGCATGCATTCCGAGCTCGGGATGCACTCGGTCGGCCGCAACATCGCCTCGGTCGCCGTGGACGCCGCCCGCGAGATCGGCGGCGGCCTCGCGGGCCGCAAGGCGCTGATCGTCGGTGCGGGCGCGATGGCGACGCTCGCTGCCGGTGCGCTGCGCGCCGAGGGCGTCGCGGGCCTGCAGGTGATCAACCGCTCGCTCGAGAAGGCGCAGGCGCTGGCCGGCAAGCACGACGCGCGCGTGGTCACCGACCTGCGCGCCGCGCTGGCCGAGGCCGACATCGTGGTCACCGCCCTCGGGTCCTCGCCCGGCGTGCTGGACGCCGACCTCCTGCGCGAGGCCGGACCGGTGACCGTCGTCGACCTGGCGCTCCCCAAGAACGTGACCGCCGAGGCCGCGGCACTCGAGTCCGTCACGTACGTCGGCATGGAGCAGATCCGGCAGCGCGCCGAGGCGCTCGACGTCGCCGTCGACGGCACCCGCGCCGACGCGCTGGTCGCCGAGGAGGTCGCCGCCTTCGTCGCGCGGCAGCGCCGCTCGGTGGTGGCGCCCACCATCGCCGCGCTGCAGACGCGCGCCAAGGAGGTCATCGACGCCGAGCTCGCCCGCCTCCGCGGGCGGCTCCCGGACATCGACGCCCGCGCGATGGCCGAGATCGAGTACGCCGTCGAGCGCGTCGTCGACAAGATGCTGCACGCGCCGCAGGTGCGCGTCCGCGAGAGCGCCGGCACCCCGTCCGGCGAGGCGTACGCCGAGGCCCTGCGGATGCTGTTCGACGGCGGGGACCAGCCGGTCGGGGATGCGATGGCGCCCGACGTGCAGGAGTCCGCCCGCCGGATCGCCCCGGGCGGGGGCGCATGAGCGCACCGATCCGGCTCGGCACGCGACGCTCCGCGCTCGCGACCGGGCAGTCGCAGATCGTCGCCGACTCGCTGACCGCGGCCACCGGCCGCGCCGTCGAGCTCGTCACGGTCACCACGCACGGTGACGTCACCTCGGCCCCGCTGCACACCCTCGGCGGCCAGGGCGTGTTCATCTCGGCGCTGCGCGACGAGCTGCTCGCGGGCACCATCGACATCGCCGTGCACTCCCTGAAGGACCTGCCGACGACCCCGGCGGAGGGCATCGTCATCGCCGCGGTGCCCACCCGGGTCGACCCGCGGGACGCGCTCGTCGCGCGCGACGGGCTGACCCTCGGAGAGCTGCCGCCGGGCTCGCGCATCGGGACCGGATCGCTGCGGCGGGTCGCCCAGCTGCGCGCGCTCGGGCTCGGGCTGGAGCCGGTGCCGATCCGCGGCAACGTCGACACCCGGCTGTCGAAGGTGGACAGCGGCGAGCTCGACGCGGTCCTGCTGGCCACCGCCGGCCTGACCCGCCTCGGGCTGCGCGAGCGGATCACCGAGCTGCTCGACCCGATCCAGATGCTGCCGGCGCCCGGGCAGGGTGCGCTGGCGATCGAGTGCCTCGCGTCACGAACCGACCTCGCCGATTTGGTCAGAACGCTGGACGATAACTACAGTCGTATCTGCGTCGAGGCAGAGCGGGCATTGCTCGCCGAGCTCGAAGCCGGCTGCTCAGCACCGGTGGGAGCCCTCGCCGAGGTAGTCGAGGCCGAGGACGGTCTCGAGCTATCACTCCGCGCGGCCGTGACGGCGCAGGATGGCAGCGATGCCATCCGGCTCTCGGCCAGCGGACCACTTACCGATGCTGCCGGACTCGGAGCGCGGCTCGCCCGCGTGATGCTCGAGGACGGCGCGAACGAGCTCATGGGGAGCACGTGATGACGCGCGCGCGCAAGAACATCGGCCGCATCCGATTCGTCGGCTGTGGCCCGGCGGACGCCGGCCTGACCACCGGTCGTGCCTACGACGCCATCCACGCCGCCGACGAGGTGGTCGTCGACACCGACGTGATCGACGACGTGCGGGCGATGGCGACCGGCGAGGTGATCGAGACCGACGAGGACGCCGCGGCCGTCGCCAAGCTCCTCGTCGCCGAGGCCAAGGCCGGCAAGAACGTGGCGCGGGTCGTCACCGGCGACGTCCTGTCGAGCGAGCGCATGGTCAAGGAGATCTCCGCGGTCAGCCGGTCCTCGGCGCCGTACCAGGTCATCGCGGCCGCGCACGCTCGCCCGGCCATCGCGTCGTACGCCGGCATCCCCGCGACCGGCACGGTCGTCACCGCCGACCTGCGCGGGTTCACCGCCGGCACCTCCCTCGCCGCGCTGGCCGGCGCCGGCGGCACGCTGATGCTCGGCTTCGACCTCGCAGACGTGAAGGCGATCGCCAAGGCGCTCATCGAAGCCGGCCTGGCGGAGTCCACGCCGGCCGCCGTCACCGTCAACGGCACGTCGCTCGCGCAGAAGACGGTCGCCGGCGTGCTCGGCGATCTCACCGGCAGCAACCCGGCCGTCAAGGCGCTCGAGGGTCCCGCCCAGCTGACCGTCGGACCGGGTGCCGCGCAGACCGACAAGTTCTCCTGGTGGGAGAAGCGCGCGCTGTACGGCTGGCAGGTCCTGGTGCCGCGCACCAAGGAGCAGGCCGCCGGCATGAGCAGCCAGCTGCGCGAGCACGGCGCCATCCCGGTCGAGGTGCCGACCATCGCGGTCGAGCCGCCGCGCACCCCCGCACAGATGGAGCGCGCCATCAAGGGTCTGGTCAACGGCCGCTACTCGTGGATCGTGTTCACCTCCACCAACGCGGTCAAGGCCGTCTGGGAGAAGTTCACCGAGTTCGGGCTCGACGCGCGGGCGTTCGCCGGCGTGAAGATCGCCTGCGTCGGCGAGGCCACCGCGGACGCCGTCCGCGCCTTCGGCATCACCCCCGAGCTGGTCCCGACGGGGGAGCAGTCCAGCGCCGGCCTGCTCGAGGACTTCCCGCCGTACGACGACATCCTCGACCCGATCGACAAGATCCTGCTGCCGCGCGCCGACATCGCGACCGAGACCCTCGCCGAGGGCCTGAAGGAGCGCGGCTGGGAGATCGAGGACGTCACCGCGTACCGCACGGTGCGGGCCGCACCGCCGGCCGCGCACATCCGCGAGTCGATCAAGGGCGGCGGCTTCGACGCGGTCTGCTTCACCTCGAGCTCGACGGTGCGCAACCTGGTCGGGATCGCCGGCAAGCCGCACGCGCGCACCGTGGTCGCGTGCATCGGACCGGCCACCGCGAGCACCGCCACGGAGTTCGGCCTGCGCGTCGACGTCCAGCCGGAGACCGCCGACGTCCCGTCGCTGATCGAGGCGCTCGCCGACTACGCGATCAACCTGCGCGAGGTCGAGGGTTTCGACCGTCCGCCGCGCAAGACCAAGGCCCGCGCCCGCAAGTCCTGACGTCACGCGGTGGGTTGCACCCCGCTGATCGGCCGATAGCGTGGGATGACCCACCGCATCCGAGGAGATCCCGATGAGCCTCTACCCGCACTCCCGTCCCCGGCGGCTGCGCACCACCCCGGCGGTGCGCCGGCTGGTCGCGGAGACCCGCATCGACCCGGCCGGGCTGGTGCTGCCGATGTTCGTGCGGGAGGGCATCGACGCGCCGCAGCCGATCGCCTCCATGCCGGGCGTGCTGCAGCACACCCGCGACTCGCTCAAGCGGGCCGCGGTCGAGGCGGTCGAGGCCGGCGTCGGCGGCCTGATGCTGTTCGGCGTCCCCGCCGAGCGCGACGCCACCGGCTCGGCGGCGGTCTGCGAGACGGGCATCCTCAACGTCGGGATCGCCGACCTCGTCGCCGAGGTCGGGGACGCGACGGTCGTGATGAGCGACGGCTGCCTCGACGAGTTCACCGACCACGGGCACTGCGGGGTGCTGGACGGCCACGGGCGCGTCGACAACGACGCCACCCTCGAGGTGTACGCCGCGATGGCGGTCGCGCAGGCCGCGGCCGGCGCGCACATGATCGGCCCGAGCGGGATGATGGACGGCCAGATCGGCGTGATGCGCGAGGCGCTCGACGCGGCCGGCCACGATGACGTGTCGCTGATCGCCTACTCGGCCAAGTACGCCTCGGCGCTCTACGGGCCGTTCCGCGAGGCGGTCGACTCCCAGCTCAAGGGCGACCGGCGCACGTACCAGCAGGACCCGGCGAACGGCCGCGAGGCCATGCGTGAGCTCGAGCTCGACATCGCCGAGGGCGCCGACATCGTGATGATCAAGCCGGCCTCGACCTACCTCGACGTCATCCGGGACGCCCGCCAGGCCACCGATCTTCCGGTGGCCGCGTATCAGGTGTCCGGTGAGTACGCGATGATCGAGGCGGCGGCCGCCAACGGGTGGATCGACCGCGACCGCCTGATCGACGAGCAGCTCACCGCGATCCACCGCGCCGGCGCGTCGATCATCCTGACCTACTACGCCGTCGAGGTCGCGAACCGGCTACGCGTCCGGGCCTAGCTTCTCGAGCCGCTGCGGATCGACCCGGGTCCGGTTCGTGATGAGCGGCTTGACCTTGTCCACGACGTCCCAGACGTTGACGTTCATCGCGGCCAGGATGCGCTCCTCCCGCAGCCAGAACGCCACGAACTCGCGCGCCTCCAGGTCGCCGTGCACGACCAGCCGGTCGTGCGAGCCGGGCGGGGCGTGGCCGATGTACTCCAGGCCCAGGTCGTACTGGTCGCTGTAGAAGAACGGCAGCTCCCGGTAGACGGTGTCCTGGCCGAGCAACGCCGCCACCGCGCTGGCCGGCTGGTTCAGCGCGGTCGCCCAGTGCTCCACCCGCACCCGGTGGCCGAGCACCGGATGGTCGTGGTTGGCGATGTCCCCGACGGCGTAGATGTCCGGGTCGCTGCTGCGCAGCGACGCGTCGACGAGCACGCCGTTGTCGATCGCCAGCCCGGCGGACTCGGCCACCGCGAGGTCCGGGGCCACACCGACGCCGACGACGACCGCGTCCGAGGCGATTACCGTGCCGTCGGCCAGCCGTACGCCGGTCGCGGCGCCGTCCTCGGTGGTGATCGCCGCGACCTGGGCGCCGAGGAGCAGGTCCACGCCGTGGTCGCGGTGCAGCGCGGCGAACACGGGGGCCAGCTCCGGACCCACGACGCCGATCAACGGCAGCTCCGCCGCCTCCAGCACGGTCACCGCGGTGCCCGCTCCGCGGGCGGTCGCGGCGACTTCCAGCCCGATCCACCCGCCCCCGATGACGACCAGGTGCTTGCCGTCCCCGAAGTGCGCGCGGATGGCGTCGGCGTCCTCCCGGGTGCGCAGCGTGAGCACGCCGGCGGCGTCGGCGCCCGGCAGCGGCAGACGTCGGGGGACCGAGCCGGTCGCCAGGACCAGCTTGTCGTAGTCGAGCGCCGACCCGTCGGCGCGGTGCAGCCGGTGCGCGGCCGCGTCGACGCCGGTGGCGCGCGCCCCGAGCTGCAGATCGACGTCGTTGTCGCGGTACCACGACAACGGGTGCACGATCGCGTCGTCGAAGGCCGCGCCGCCGGCCAGGTAGTCCTTCGACAGCGGAGGACGCTCGTAAGGTGGGTGGCTCTCCGCCGCCAGGAGGCTCACCTGGCCGGTGAAGCCCTGGTCGCGGAGGGCCTCGGCGGTCTTCGCGCCGGCGAGGCCGCCGCCGACGATCGCTACGTGTCGCGGTGTGCTCATCAGGGTCTCCTTCGGGGACGAGGTGGTCGGGGCGTGCGTGCTTCGAACCTAGGTGACACCGGCCAGGGAGAGGAACTCCGCGCGGGATCGGGAATCGGTGCGCAGCGCACCCAGCACCGTGGAGGTGACGGTGCTGGACCCGGTGGCCTGCACGCCGCGCAGCGTCATGCAGGAGTGCTCGGCCGCCATCACCACGCCGACCGCGCGCGGGGCGAGCTGCTCCTGCAGCCAGTCGGCGACCTGCTTCGTCAGCCGTTCCTGGGTCTGCGGGCGGCAGGCGAAGTGCTCCACCACCCGCGCCAGCTTCGACAGCCCGAGGATGCGCTCACCCGGCAGGTAGGCGACGCAGGCCCGGCCGGTGAACGGCAGCAGGTGGTGCTCGCACACGGACCGGAAGGGGATGTCGCGCGCCAGCACCAGCTCGTCGTAGCCCTCCTCGTTCGGGAAGGTGGTCATCTCGAACCGGCGCGGGGTGAGCATCTCGGCCCAGGCGCGGGCCATCCGCCCCGGCGTCGCGCGCAGGTGCTCGGAATCGAGCCCCACGCCGAGCGCCGTCAGGAACGCCGCCGCCGCGTTCTCGGCCGCGAGCAGGTTCATGCCGGGATGTGCCGGCTCGGCCCAGCCGGCGTCCGGCCGCAGATCGCGGACGGCGCAGGCGACCGGCACGGCGTCCATCGTGGTCATCGCCGGGCCCGTCCGCGGTCGTACGTCGCGGACAGCAGGGCCAGGGCGAGTGCCGCGATCAGCAGCCCGAAGTCGCGCAGCGCGACGTCGTAGAAGCCGGGGTAGGTCAGCAGGTTCACGATGATGCCCGCGAGCCACAGCGCGACGACGTAGCCGGCGTACCGGGGCTTCCACGCGACCGCCAGGCCCGCCACGATCTCGATTACGCCCACGATGTACATCGCGGTCTGCGCCGAGAACGGCAGCAGCCCGACGATCCACGGTGCCAGGTAGCCCGGCCAGTCCGTGAGGGCGTTCACGAACTTGTCGATGCCCATCCACAGCGGCAGCACGACGAACCCCACGCGCAGCAGCCAGAACGCGGCGTACGCCGGTTCACGCCGCCGCGTCCGGTCCCACACCGGCTGATGCCGGTGCGAGCTCTCGGTCAGGTGAGCGACCATGACGGCCTCCTCTATCAACAGTAAGGACAATTTTTAGAGTCGACCGCCGAGGCGAGTTTGTCAATGACTGTTGGTGATAGAATTCCGCCGTGACCGCGAACCGCGAGGAGCCTCCCGCCGCGCCCGAGCTGGCCGCACTGGCTGATCCCGTGCGGCGCCGGCTGTACGAGCTCGTCGCCGCGGCGCAGGAGCCCGTCCGTCGGGATGCCGCCGCCGACGGCGCGCGGGTGAGCCGGACGCTGGCGGCGTACCACCTCGACCGGCTGGTCGAGGCGGGCCTGCTGTCGGTCAGCTACGCGCGGCCGCCGGGGCGCGGCGGTCCCGGAGCGGGCCGCCCGGCCAAGCTCTACCGGCCGACCCGGGACGAGGTGGCCATCACCCTCCCGCCGCGCTCGTACGACGTCCTGGCCGGCGTGCTGGCGGACGCCGTCGCCGCCGACGCGTCCGGCAGCGTGCGCACGGCCCTGCTGGCCGCCGCCGACGGGGAAGGGCGCCGCGCGGCCGACCCGGGGCGCGACCTGCTGAGCACGTTGCGTGACCGCGGCTACGAGCCCGAGCAGCTCGCCGACGAGATCGACCTGCACAACTGCCCGTTCCACCACCTGGCGCAGCGGCACGTCGAGCTGGTGTGCGGGCTCAATCTCGCGCTGCTGCGCGGCTTGCTCTCGGCCCGCGGCGAGGACCCCGGCACCGCCGAGCTCGCGCCGCGCGCGGGGCACTGCTGCGTTACCATTCGGACCGGACCGGAGACCCCGGCCTAGCCGAGCTCGGCCGCCAGCTCGCCCAGCGCCCAGCGCAGGTCCTCCTCCGCGATGGTCAGCGGCGGCGCGAACCGGACCGTGCGGCCGTGGGTGTCCTTGCACAGGACACCGCGGGCCATGAGCCCCTCCGAGTACGCCCGGCCGGTGCGGTCGGCGAGGTCCACGCCGGCCCACAGGCCGCGCACCCGCACCCCGGTCACCTTGTCGGCGGGCAGCGCCTCCAGCCCCTCCCGGAGCACCGGCTCGAGCCGCTTGGTGTTCTCGAGCATCTCGCCGTCCTCCAGGAGATCGAGGACGGCGATGCCGATGGCCGCGGCCAGCGGGTTGCCGCCGAACGTGGAGCCGTGGGTGCCGGGCGTGAAGACCTGCATGGCCGAGGCGTCGGAGACGACCGCGGAGACCGGCATGATGCCGCCGCCGAGCGCCTTGCCCAGCAGGTACACGTCGGGGACGACGTCCTCGTGGTCGCAGGCGAAGGGCAACCCGGTGCGGCCCAGGCCGGACTGGATCTCGTCGGCGATCATCAGCACGTCGTGCTCGGTGCACACCCCGCGCAGGTCGCGCAGGAAGCCGTCCGGCGGGATGAGGACGCCGCCCTCGCCCTGGATCGGCTCGAAGAGCACCGCGACCGTGTGCGGGGTGATCGCCGCGCGCACGGCCTGGACGTCGCCGTACGGGACGCTGACGAACCCGGGCATGTAGGGGCCGTAGCCGTCGCGCGCATCGGGGTCGTCGCTGAAGGAGACGATGGTCGAGGTGCGCCCGTGGAAGTTGCCCTTCATCACGATGATCTCGGCCCGGCCGTCGGGCACCCCCTTGACCCGGTAGCCCCACTTGCGGGCGAGCTTGATCCCGGTCTCGACGGCCTCGGCCCCGGTGTTCATGGGCAGCACGACCTCCTTGCCGCAGAAGCGGGCGAGCCGCCGGCAGAACTCGGCGAGGTTGGCGCTGTTGAACGCGCGGCTGGTGAGGGTCAGCCGGTCCAGCTGGTCCTTGGCCGCCTGGATCAGCGCGGGATGCCGGTGCCCGAAGTTCAGCGCGCTGTACCCGGCCAGCAGGTCCAGGTACCTCCGGCCGTCGACGTCCCACACCCAGGAGCCCTCGCCGCGCGCCAGGGTGACCGGCAGCGGGTGGTAGTTCGTGGCGACGAAGGGCGAGCGCTCGGACATGGCTCAGATCGTAATCACCGCTCGGGCAGCAGCGCGGCCTGCAGCGTCGAGTCGATCCAGCCGGCGAAGCGCTGCTCGCTCCAGCCCAGCTCGCCGACCAGCTGCCGGTGCATCGGTGGACCGGTGAGCGCCCACACGGTGGCCGCCGCCTCCTCGATGCCCAGCCCTGGGCGCAGCCCGCCGTGCGCCGCGAGGCTGCGCACGAACTGCGTGAGGTTCGCCAGGCGGATGCGATGCATCTCGCCGTGCTTGGCGGCCACCTCGTCGTCCACCAGGGCGGCCGAGACCATGACGTCGTCGATGGGGCGCGCGCGGGTGGTCCGCCGCGCGATGTCGGCGGCGAACATCGCGATCTGCGCCCGCTGATCGGGCTGCGCCAGCACCGCGCGCGGGCCGGGCTGATCGAGCACCTGCGCGCTGTCGGGGGCCCCGGTGACGTCGTAGTTGAGCACCTCGACCAGAAGCTGGCGCTTGGTGCCGAACTGCAGATACACGAGGTCCTCGCTGACCCCGGCCGCCTCGGCGATCGCCGCGACGGACGTCGCGGGATAGCCGTTTGCGACGAACAGCCGCTCGGCGGCCCGCAGCACCGCCGTCCGGTTGGCGCGCGCCCGCTCCTCACGCACCGCGGACCGGTACGCGCGTTTCTTGACAGGTTCGCTCACCGGGCTCACTCTAGTGATTAATTCGTTCGGTAACCACCCGAACCAATTTGAGGAGGGGACATGAGCACTGGCTACGCGATGGCGTATCGGCTGGGCATCCGGCCCTGGGAGCGGGCCGGCGCCGGAGGGCAGGCCTCGTTCGAGGCGCTCCTGGAGCGGGAGGAGAACGAGCGCGGACGACCGTTGGGGCGGGCGCTGGACCTCGGGTGCGGGCGTGGCCGGCACACCCGGGAGCTCGCGGCTCGCGGCTGGGAGGCGGTCGGGATCGACAACATCCCGCGCGCGCTCGCGCAGGCCCGCGCCGCCGGCGACGGGGCGACGTTCGTCGAGGCCGACGTGACCGCGTTGCGGCGCGCGAAGCTCGGCGGCTTCGACTTCTTCCTCGACATCGGCTGCCTGCACGGCCTCGACGCCGCGGCCCGCGCGGCGGCCGCGGGCGGCATCACCGAGCTGGCCAACCCGGGCGCGACCATGCTGCTGCTGGCGTTCCGCCCGCACCCGCTGCCGCTGCTGCCCAAGGGCCTCACCCGGGCGGACGTCGAGTCCACCTTCCCGGCGTGGCGGCTGGAGTCCACCGGCCCGGCGGACACCGCAGGCATGCCGCGTCCGCTGCGGCGCACCGAGCCGCAGTGGTACCGACTGCGGCTGGCTTCCTGAGTGAATACGCTGAGGGCATGCGCCCGCCGACCCCTCGACGATCGATCGCCCTCGGCGCCGTGCTCGTGCTCGTCGGCCTGGCCGGCATCCTGCTGGCCTTCGGCCCGGCCCAGTTCGCCGACCGGCTCAGTGGCCGGGTCGAGGCCGTCGGCACCGTGCAGTGGGGGATCAGCGCCGATGCGCAGTCCGGCGACGAGCAGATCGCGGACGGCCAGTACGGCGCGTGGAAGGTCGACTACGAGATCGACGGCTCGCCGCACACCGGCCTGCTGCTGGGCACCTACCGGGCCGGCCAGCAGGTGCGCGTCTCCGCGCCGGAGGACGGGTCGATCTACGCGCTGCTGCACCCCGGCGTGAGCACCCCGGTCAAGGTGCTCAGCTGGTTCCTCGTCCCGCTGTCGCTGGCCGCGGGCGCCGTCGGCGTGTGGTCCGCCGCCCGCGGCATCCGGCAGCGCGACGAGACCGCTCGAGCCGAGGCCCGCGCGCAGCTCGCGCGGCGCTACCCACAGCTCTATCCGCCGCAGCCGACGCCGGCCGCCGCGCCGACCCCTCCACCGCCGCCTCGGCCGGCGAACGACTTCTACGCGCCCTACGACATCTAGGGCCGATACTGGATCGCATGCACTGGATGTGGAACCTCGGCTGGCTGGTGCTGGTGTTCGGCGGATCGATCGCCGCGGGGCTGAAGGCCCTGCAGGAGGCGAACGAGCGGCGCGCGGAGCGCGCCCAGGAGCGATTCCGGCTCAAGCAGCAGGTCAAGCTCGCGTCCGTCCGGGCCGGCGCCGCGGCCGGCGAACGCGCCGAGGGCCGCGAGCGAGAGGTGCGGCGGCTGGTCGAGACCCACCAGTCGGTGATCGACCGGTGGGCGGCGTACGAGCTGGATCCCGGGCTGATCCTGCAGTACCCGCTGATCGCCGACGTCCGCGAACCGCTCGTCGCGCAGTTCCACCGGGCCATGCTCACCGCCGACTCGCTGCGGCCCAGCCGGGCGGCCGAGCTCGACACGCGCGAGGCGGTCGTGGAGTACCGCGACGCCGTGCACGCGCTGTCCACCGCGTTCGACGCCGCCGAGGCCGAGGCCCGGCGGCGCGGCTGGATAGACCTCGACGACGCCGAACGGACGCGGGTGGCCCGTGCCCAGAAGCTGTTCGCCACCGCCGCGGACCGGGGCGCCACCGTCGCCGAGCGCCAGCGCGCGCTGGCCCGCGCGCGCGTCGAGATCGATGGCCTGATCGTGCTGCCGCGTCGCGCCGTCGCGGCCGTCGAGCGCCGGGCCGCGGCCGAGATCGAGTCATAGCCTTAACGTGGCGGGAGACTCACCTGCGCGCAGCGCGCGGGATGGGACAATGGCACACGTGCTGTACCCGTCTGATGCTCCCCAGTCCGCAGACCTCTTCGCGCGCGCGAGCGAGGTGATCCCCGGAGGCGTCAACTCGCCGGTCCGCGCGTTCCGGTCGGTCGGCGGCACGCCGCGCTTCATGACCTCGGGCAAGGGCGCCCTCATGACCGACGCCGACGGCCGCGAGTACGTCGACCTCATCTGCTCCTGGGGCCCGCTGCTGCACGGCCACGCGCACCCCGCGATCGTCGAGGCGGTGACGAAGGCCGCCCAGAAGGGCACCAGCTTCGGCACCCCGACCGAGAACGAGGTGCTGCTCGCCGAGGAGATCGTCGCCCGGACGCCCGCGCAGCGGATCCGGCTGGTCAACTCCGGCACCGAGGCCACCATGTCGGCGATCCGGCTGGCCCGCGGCTTCACCGGGCGCAGCCTGGTCGTGAAGTTCTCCGGCTGCTACCACGGGCACGTGGACGCGCTGCTCGCCGAGGCCGGCTCCGGCGTCGCGACCCTGGCGATCCCGGAGACCCGCGGCGTCACCGCGACGCAGACGGCCGAGACGGTCGTGCTGCCGTACAACGACCCGCAGGCCCTGGAGGAGCTGTTCACGCAGCGCGGCGACGAGATCGCCTGCCTGATCACCGAGGCCGCGCCGGGCAACATGGGGGTCGTCCCGCCGGTCGACGGCTTCAACCAGCTCATCCGCGACCTCACGGCCCGGCACGGCGCGCTGATGATCAGCGACGAGGTGATGACCGGCTTCCGGGCCTCCGCGGCCGGCTGGTACGGCATCGACCCGGTCGAGGCCGACCTGTACACCTTCGGCAAGGTGATGGGCGGCGGGCTGCCCGCCGCCGCGTTCGGCGGCCGCGCCGACGTCATGGACCTCCTGGCGCCCGCCGGACCCGTCTACCAGGCCGGCACGCTCAGCGGGAACCCGCTGGCCACCGCCGCGGGCCTGGCCAACCTGACGCTGTCCACGCCCGAGGCGTACGAGAAGCTCGCGACCACCAGCACCACGCTGCAGGGCATGACGGCGGCCGCCCTCTACAACGCCGGCGTCCCGCACCGCATCCAGACCGCCGGGACGATGTTCTCGGTGTTCCTGTTCGCCGACGGCGTCGAGCTTGCCCAGGTCACCGACTACGCCGCCGCCCGCACGCAGAGCGCCGCCCGGTTCGCCGCGTTCTTCACCGAGCTGCTGGCGCGCGGCATCTACCTGCCACCGTCCGGCTTCGAGTGCTGGTTCGTCTCCACCGCGCACGACGAGCAGATCCTGGACCGCATCGACGAGGCGCTGCCGTACGCTGCCGGCGCGGCGGCGGCGGTCGGCTAGGAATGGGCGCGCACACGGTCGTCCACCTCGTGCGGCACGGGGAAGTGCACAATCCGGACGGCATCCTCTACGGGCGGCTGCCCGGCTACGGGCTCTCGGACGCCGGCCGGCAGATGGCCGACCGGCTCGCCGCGCACTTCGCCGGCACCGACGTCCGGCACCTGGTCGCCAGCCCGTTGCAGCGCGCGACGGAGACGGCCGCACCGATCGCCGCCGCGCTGTCGCTCGACATCGCCACCGACGACCGGCTCATCGAGGCCGCGAACGACTTCGAGGGCCAGCGGTGGGGCGGCAAGGACGGCATCATGAGCCGCCGCGACAACTGGCCCAAGCTGCGCAACCCGCTGCGCCCGTCCTGGGGCGAGCCGTACCTCGACATCGCGGTGCGGATGAGCATGGCGGTCGAGGCCGCCCGGCTCGGCGGCCTCGGGCACGAGGCGGTGTGCGTCAGCCACCAGTTGCCGATCTGGACGCTGCGCTGCGCCGTGGCGGGCCACCGGCTGTGGCACGATCCGCGGCGCCGCGAGTGCGCCCTCGCCTCCGTGACCTCCCTGCACTTCGACGACGAGCGGCTCGTCCGGGTCGCCTACACCGAGCCCTGCGGGCAGGTCGGCTCCGGGGTCGGGGCATGAGACGCGTCGCGTACGCCGTGGTGCTCGTCCTGGTCGCGGTCGGCGTCCTGGCCGGATGCTCGGCGAGCAAGGGCGCCCCGGAGAACGCCGGGAGCGAGTTCCGGTTCGTGGAGGGCACGCCCTCCGGCGAGGTCATCGCCGCGTCGGACCGCAAGCAGGCGCCCACGGTCACCGGCGAGCTGCTCGACGGGAAGAAGTACGCGCTCGCGGACCACCACGGCAAGATCGTCGTCATCAACTTCTGGGCCTCCTGGTGCGCGCCGTGCCGCGTCGAGGCGCCCGACCTGGAGAAGACCTATCAGACCTACCAGGGGAAGGGCGTCGAGCTGCTCGGCGTCCTGGTGCGCGACACCAAGGGGCAGGGCGAGACCTACAGCAAGCAGGCGGGGCTGACCTACCCGAGCCTGTTCGACCCGAAGACCGAGATCGCGCTGCAGTTCCCGGGCTACCCGCTGGCCGCGATCCCGTCGACCATCGTCGTCGACAAGCGTGGCCGCGTCGCCGCGGCCTACGTGGCGCAGGTGGACCTCGCGAGCCTCACCAAGACCATCGAGAAGCTGCTCGCCGAATGACCGCCCTCGCCTCCATCGACGCCACCGTCACGTCCGGCTCGCTGATCCTCGCCGGCCTGCTCGCCCTCGCCGCCGGGCTGGTCAGCTTCCTCTCGCCGTGCGTGCTCCCGCTCGTGCCCGGATACCTGTCGTACGTCGCATCCGTGGCCGGCGAGTCCGGGAGCGAGCCCACGACCCGCCGGGCGCCCGCCCGCCGCCGCGTGCTGCTGGGGGCCGTGCTGTTCGTGCTCGGCTTCACCGCGGTGTTCGTGTCCTACGGCGCCCTCTTCGGCCAGGCCGGCGCGACGCTGCGCCAGCACGAGGAGGTCATCACCAAGGTGATGGGCGTGCTGATCATCGCGATGGGCGTCATCTTCCTCGGCCGCTTCCCCTGGATGCAGCGCGAGTGGCGGATCCACCGGCTGCCGGTCGCCGGGTTGGCCGGCGCCCCGCTGCTGGGCGCGTTCTTCGGCATCGGCTGGACGCCGTGCATCGGCCCGACTCTCGCGGCGATCCTGGGGCTGTCGTACCAGGAGGGCAGTGCCGGACGCGGCGCGTTGCTCACGGCCCTCTACTGCCTCGGGCTGGGGCTGCCGTTCATCCTCGTCGCGGCGGGGCTCGGCTGGGCGCTGAAGGCGTCGGCGTTCGCCCGCCGGCACGCCGGCACCTTGATGAAGGTCGGCGGTGTCATGCTCATCGTGCTCGGCGTCCTGCTGCTCACCGGCTGGTGGACCAGCATCGTCGCGGTGATGCAGGGCTGGTTGCCGGCGGAAGGACTGCCGCTGTGACGACCACCAAGGACCCGGCCACCGACGACCTGCTGTGGCGCGAGGACAAGCCGGTCCGCCGTCCGATCGGCGCCTCGCTGAAGGAGCTGGCCCGGTACTGGTGGCGCCAGCTCACCAGCATGCGGACCGCCCTCATCCTGCTGTTCCTGCTCGCGCTCGCGTCCGTGCCGGGGTCGCTGCTGCCGCAGCGCAACCTCAGCCCCTCGAAGGTGCGCCAGTACTTCACCGAGCATCCCGGCATCGCGCCCTGGCTGTCGCGGCTGGGCTTCTTCAACGTCTTCTCCTCACCGTGGTACGCCGCGATCTACCTGCTGCTGTTCATCTCGCTGATCGGCTGCCTCATCCCGCGGATCTCGGTCTACCTGCGCGCCGTCCGGGCGCAGCCGCCGAAGGCGCCCCGCCGGCTGTCGCGGTTCAGCGACCACCTCGCGGGGCGCACCGACCGCACCGTCGACGCGGTTCTCGACGACGCCGCCGCGCTGCTGCGCAAGCGGCGCTGGCGGGTCGTGCGCCGGGACGGCACCCTCAGCGCCGAGAAGGGCTACCTGCAGGAGGCGGGCAACCTGGTCTTCCACCTGAGCCTGCTCGCGCTGCTGATCGCGCTGGCCGTCGGCAAGCTCAACGGGTACGAGGCCTCCCGCATCGCCGTCGAGGGGGAGGGCTTCTGCAACACCCAGATGTCCTACGACTCGTTCACCGGCGGTCCGCTGGTTGACGGCTCGGACCTCGCGCCGGTGTGCATCGACCTGAAGTCCTTCGACACGGTGTACGACGCCGACCTGACCCCGGCCCGCTTCGTGTCCAAGATCGACTACTCCACATCGGTCGGCGGCCGCACCAGCGGCGCGACGATCGAGAGCAACGACCCGCTGCGGGTGGACGGCGTCCGCGCCTACGTCACCGGCCACGGGTACGCGCCGGTCTTCACCATCACCCTGCCGGACGGCACGGTGCGCACCGAGCAGGCGCCGTTCCTGCCGGTCGACCAGAAGACCTTCGCCTCCGAGGGTGCGCTGAAGATCGACACCGGCAACGCGGAGAAGTCCTTGGCGCTGCAGGGCTTCCTCGCGCCCACCGCGCAGGACTCGTCCAACGGCATCGTCTCGACCGACCCCCGCCTCATCAACCCGGAAGTGGCGCTGTTCGTCTACCAGGGCTACACCGGCCTGGACACCGGCACGCCGCAGTCGGTCTACACCCTCGACCAGGAGGTCATCGACTCCGGGCTGCTGAAGAAGGTCGACTCGGTGAATCTGAAGCCGGGCGCATCCACGGTGCTGGCCGACGGCACCAAGATCCAGCTCGACAGTGTCGTCGAGTGGGCCGCGTTCCAGGTCAGCCACGACCCGGGGCAGGTCTGGGTGCTCGTCTCCTCGGTCGTGCTGCTGGTGTCGCTGATGACCACGCTGCTGCTGCGCCGCCGGCGGCTGTGGGTGCGGGTGGTCGACTCGGGCGGTTCCCGCTCGATCGAGATCGGCGGGCTGGCCCACTCGGGACAGCACGCGTTCTCCGAGGAGTTCGCCGCGATCGGCCCGCGTATCCTAGGCCGAGCACAGCCCGATGATGAGGAGAGCCCATGAGCGTGAACGAGTCGCTGGCGGCAGTGTCCGACCACCTGTTTTCCGGATCGATCATCGCCTACTCCCTCGGGCTGTTCGCGTTGTGCGGCGACTACGCCTTCGGCAAGAGCGAGCGTCGCGAGCGCGCCAAGCTGGCCGCGCGTGAGCGCACCCCCGAGCGTGAGCTGGCCACCGTCGGCGGCGGCGACGCGTCCGGAGCGGCCCCGATCGACGCGCTGCCGCCCGTCGAGCACGCCGAGCCGGTGACGCCGTCGGTGTGGGGACCGCGCCTCGGCCTGGTGGGCGTCGTGCTGGCGGCCCTCGGGTTCGCGTTGCAGGTGGCCGCGCTGGCCGGCCGCGGCATCGCCACCGGCCGGCTGCCGTGGGGCAACATGTTCGAGTTCGCCTCGGCGATCTGCATCGTCGCCGTGGGCACCTACCTGGTGATGGCGGTCCCCAAGCGCTCGCGTCGGTTCCTCGGCGTCTTCGTGCTGCCCCCGGTCATCTTCATCCTGGTGCTCATCGGCCTGCGGTTCTACGCCAAGGCCGGCCCGGTCGTCGCCCCGCTGCGCTCCTACTGGCTGGGTATCCACGTCACGGCCGCCACCATCGCCTCCGGCATCCTGCTGGTCAGCGCGGTCTGCTCCGCGCTGTACCTCGTCAAGCGGCGGCACGAGGCTCGCGAGGCGGCCGAGGGCGGGTACGTCGCGTCGCGGATCGCCGGCAACCTGCCGTCGTCCGCGAGCCTGGACCGGCTGGCCGCCCGCACCATGACGTTCGCGTTCCCGATCTGGACGTTCGCGATCATCACCGGCGCCATCTGGGCCGAGTCGGCGTGGGGTCGCTACTGGGGCTGGGACCCCAAGGAGACCTGGGCGTTCATCTCCTGGGTCGTTTACGCGGTCTACCTGCACGCCCGCGCCACCGCCGGCTGGAAGGGCAACCGCGCCGCGTACATCAACCTGCTCGGCGCCGGGACGATGGCCTTCAACTTCATCGTGGTCAACACGGTCGTCTCGGGACTGCATTCCTACAGCGGCCTGTAGGACGCGGCCTCCGTGAGCTCGCTCGAGGGGTACCTCCGTCGCTCGGCCCAGTACGTCCTCGCCTCCGGCGAGGCCGCCGGGGTCGTGCCGTACGACGAGGTCGCCCTCGACGGCGTCCCGCGCGAGCACTGGGCGCCGGTGCTCGCCGCGTTCCGCAGGAGCGGCGCCGACCTGGCGCGCTACGCCGACCAGGCGACCCGGTTCCTCGAGGACGACGGGGTCACCTACAACCGCATCGAGCAGGGCACCGACGGCGACGGACGGCCGAGCACCCGCTCGCACGCGGAGCCCTGGCAGCTCGACGTCCTGCCGCTGGTGCTCGGCGGCGCCGAATGGCAGCGCATCGACGCCGGGGTCGCGCAGCGCGCCCGGCTGCTGGAGGCCGTGCTCGCCGACGTCTACGGCGAGCAGCGGCTGCTGGCCGGCCGGCAGATTCCCGCGCGGGTGGTCATGGAGCACGGCGGCTACCTGCGCCTGGCCCACGGGATCGTCACGCCCGGCCCGCACCAGCTGTACGTGGCCGCGGCCGATCTCGGCCGGGCGCCGGACGGGTCGTGGCGGGTGCTCGCCGACCGCACGCAGGCCCCGTCCGGCCTCGCGTACGCCATGGAGAACCGCCGGGTGCTGTCGCGGCTGTACCCCGAGGTGCACCAGCACGTGCAGATCGACCGGCTGCTGCCGTTCTTCAACGCGTGCCGCAAGGCCGCGGCGGCCGCGGCACCGACGGTCGACGCGCCCCAGGTCGTGCTGCTCAGCCCGGGCGGCAACAGCGAGACCGCGTTCGACCAGACCTACTTCGCCTCGATGCTCGGCTATCCGGTCGTCGAGGGCTCCGACCTGACCATGCGCGACGGCCGAGTGTGGATCCGGGCGTCGGGGCGTCTCGACGAGGTCGACGTGATCGTCCGGCGGGTCGACGCGGCCTGGACGGACCCGCTGTTCCTGCGCTCGGGCTCACGGCTGGGCGTGCCCGGCCTGCTCGACGCGGCGCGGCGGCAGACCGTCGCGGTGCTCAACGGCCTGGGCAGCGGCGTCCTGGAGAACCCCGGGCTGATGCCGTTCCTGCCCGACCTGTGCCGCGAGCTGCTGGGGGAGGACCTGCTGCTGGAGTCGGTGCAGACGTGGTGGTGCGGCGATCGCGCGAGCCGCTCCCACGTCCTCGCCCACCTCGACCAGCTGGTCGTCCGGCCGATCGACCGCGATCGCGCGCAGAGCGTGTACGGCGGTGACCTCAGCAGCCGGCAGCGCACCGAGCTGGCCGCCCGCATCGAGGCCGACCCGGGCGCGTGGGTGGGCCAGGAGCTGCTCACCCTCTCGCACGCCCCGGTCTACAGCCGCGGCGAGGTGGTGCCGCGCCCGATCATCCTGCGCACGTTCGCGGTCGGCGCCGACGACGGCTTCGCGGTGATGCGCGGCGGCCTGGCGCGGGTGCCGTCCGCGGGGCACGGCATGGACGACCTGGAGGGCGTCCGGCCGGCCTCGCCGTTCGTGGGCCGCGCGATGCCGAGCACCAGCAAGGACGTCTGGGTGCTGATGGACGAGGACGCCGATCCGGCGTCGACGGGCTGGGTGCACGACGGCCCGTCGCTGGAGCCGCCGGATCCGTTCTTCGCCCTCTCCCCGCGCGTGCTGTCGGACCTGTTCTGGATCGGGCGCTACTCCGCGCGGGCGGAGGACCTGGTGCGCCTCGTGCTGTCCGCGCGCGAGATCAGCGCCGACCTCGCCGGCACGCCGCGCGGCGGCAACGGGGTCGCGATGCGCGCGCTGCGGCAGGCGATGACCCAGGTCAGCACGACGTACCCCGGCTTCCTCGACGAGGACGTCGACGCGGAGGCCGAGCTGCGCTCGCTGCTGCTCGAGCGCAACCGGGCCGGGTCGGTGGCGCAGTCGGTGCACCGGCTCGGCGGTGGGCTGCAGGAGGTCCGCGACCAGTTCTCGGGCGACGTCTGGCTGGCGCTCGGCACGATCGAGCGCGCCCTCGGAGGACTGCGCTCCGGCCGGCAGGCCACCGTCACCAGCAACCAGCTGGTGCGGGCCTGCGAGAACGCGCTGGCCGGCATGCTGAGCCTGTCCGGCATCTTCTACGACAACATGATCACCGACCCGGGCTGGCACCTGCTCGACAGCGGACGCGCCACCGAGCGCGCGCTGCATGTCCTGGCGCTGCTGCGATCGACGATCTGCCTGCGCCGTACGCCGTACGCCGACGCCCTGGTGATCGACGGGGTGCTCACCGCGGCCGAGAGCATCGTGACGTACCGGCGCCGGTACCGGGGGCGGGCGCACATCGAGGGCGTGCTGCAGCTGCTGCTGCTCGACCAGCGCAACCCGCGGTCGGTGATCTTCGCGCTGAACAAACTCGCCGAGAGCGCCGAGCAGCTGGCCGCCGGGGACCCCGACGGCGCCGTCAAGGACGCCGTCGAGCGGGCCCGCACGCTGCTCGGGGAGGTCGACGTGGTCGGCTTCGCGCGGGTCGACGCACAGGGCGGGCGTCCCGAGCTGCACGCGTTCCTGGGCGAGCTGTACGGCGCGGTGTCGGGGATCGGCCGCACGGTGCACACCGTGCACCTGTCGCAGGGCGGCGAGCAGCGGGCGATGTCGGAGGGGCACTACGGGGCGGAGGTGGCCCGGTGACCCAGCTCTACCGCATCGAGCACAAGACCACGTACACCTACGACGACGACGTCACCGACTCGTACGGCGCGACCTTCATGCGCCCCCGTGACCTGCCGTCCCAGACCTGCCTCGCGCACGAGACCCGGCTCTCGCCCAGCCCGGCCGACCAGTACCGCTTCGAGGACCTGCACGGCAACGTGCAGACCTACTTCCACGTCACCACGCCGCACCGCGAGCTGGTGGTGGCCGGCGTCAGCGTCGTCGAGGTCCGCGACCCGGAGTACGACGCGCAGGCCCTGGCGATGCCGTGGGAGCAGGCCCGCCCGGACGACAGCGACGACCCCGAGGCGTGGCGCGCCGTCGACTACACCCTCGACTCCTCGCTCATCGAGGTCACCCCGGAGATCCGGGCGTACGCCGCGGAGACGTTCACGCCGGGCCGGCCCATCGGCGCCGCCGTCGACGAGCTGACGACCCGGATCCACGACGACTTCACCTACTCGCACAAGGCGACGAGCGTATCGACCCCGGCCGCGGTGGCGCTGGAGAAGCGGGCGGGCGTCTGCCAGGACTTCGCGCAGGTGCTGATCGGGTGCCTGCGCAGCCAGGGCCTCGCCGGCCGGTACGTGTCGGGCTACCTGCGGACCTTCCCGCCGCCGGGCCAGCCCCGGCTGATCGGCGCCGACGCGACGCACGCGTGGGCGGCCGCGTGGATCCCCGGCACGGACTGGCTGGCGGTCGATCCCACCAACAACAAGCGCTGCAACGACACCCACGCGACGACCGCCTGGGGCCGCGACTACCGCGACGTCCCGCCCGTGCGGGGCGTCGTCTTCACCGAGGCACGGGATTCCAAGCTCACCGTGTCGGTGGACATGGCACCGGTGTCGGAGATGACCGTGGCGCCGTCCAGCCCGGGAGTGTGACCGGCGCCGCTCGCTGCGGTGCTTGTCCTGAGTTGTAGGTAAGCCTTACCTTACTGAGGTGAGCCTTACCGAGTTGGTCGCCGAGCGGGCGACCCTGTCCTACGACGGGCGGGCGGTGGTACGCGGCGCGAGCCTGCGGCTGCGGCGCGGCCGGGTGACCGCGCTGATCGGGCCGAACGGCAGCGGCAAGTCGACGCTGCTGCGGGCCCTGGCCGGGCTGCATCGCCCGGACAGCGGGACCGTCGCCGTCGTCCGGGACGGCCGGCGCGAGCCGATCGCGCGGCGGCGCCCTCGCGAGCTGGCCCGCGACCTGACCCTGCTCAGCCAGCAGCGGCCCACGCCGCTCGGCGCCACCGTCGCGGACGTCGTCGGCTACGGCCGGTTCCCGCACCGCCACCGGTGGACCGGCCGTGACCGGCAGGGCGCCGCCGCGATCGCGGCGGCGCTCGCCCTCACCGGGCTGGAGGGGCTCGCCGGCAGCCTCGTCGACCGGCTGTCCGGTGGCCAGCTGCAGCGCGTCTGGCTCGCGAGCTGCGTCGCTCAGCAGACCCCCGTCCTGCTGCTCGACGAGCCGGCCAACCACCTGGACCTGCGCTACCAGCGGGCGCTGCTGGCGCTCGTGCGCGAGCTCGCGGAGGCGCACCGGGTCGCGGTCGGGATCGTGCTGCACGACCTCAACCACGCCTCGGCGGTCGCCGACGAGGTCGCGTTGCTGGTCGACGGCGAGATCACCGCCTACGGCGCTGCCGACGACGTCCTGCGACCCGACGTGCTCAGCGCGGCGTACGAGGTCGGCATCGATCTGCTCGACGACGGCCACGGCCGTCGTCGGCTCTGTGCGCTCGGCTCGCTGCGCGCACCCACCAGCGCGGCGCTCGCCGGCTGACGTCCCCGAAAACGAAGGAAGAAACCAGATATGCGCTCCATGCGTAGGCTTTTGCCTGCTCTCATCGCGATCGTGGCGGTGCCGCTGACCGCCTGCGGCACCACCGACGACGCGGTCTCCGGCGATGCAACGACGTCCGGCGAGAAGATCACCGTCACCGACGCCGGCGGCAGCGCCGTCACGATCGACGGTCCGGCGAAGCGGGTCGTGACCCTCGAGTGGGCGCAGACGGAGGACGTGATCGCCCTCGGCGTCACCCCGGTCGGGATTGCCGACATCAAGGGATTCCAGGTCTGGGACACCGCGGTCGACGTGCCGGGTGACCCGGTGGACGTCGGGCTGCGGGCGGAGCCGAGCATCGACTCGGTGGCGGACGCCGACCCCGATCTGATCCTGGGCGTCGAGGAGTCGATCCCCGCCGACGCCCTGGCGCAGATGGAGAAGATCGCCCCGGTCGTGCTGCTGAAGGCGGCCGACGCGACCGCGCCGCTGGACCGGGTGCGGGAGAACTTCGAGACGACCGCGACGCTGCTGGGCAAGCAGGACGCCGCCGCGAAGGTGCTCGACGGCCTCGACGACTCGATCGCCGGCGCGAAGCAGCAGATCGCCGCGGCATCACCCGCGCCGTACACCTTCGCCTACGTCTACGCCGAGGGCAGCCAGGTGTCGTTCCGGATGCACGCCGACCGCTCGATCCCCGGTGCCGTGGCGAAGGAGCTCGGTCTGACGAACGCGTTCACGGGGGCGGGCGACGATGCGTGGGGTCTGGAGAGCTACGACCTGGAGGCGTTGACGAAGCTGCCGGCCGACACCCGCTTCCTGTACTGGGCCGACCCGAAGAGCGACCCGGTGCAGGACGTCCTGGCGACGAACCCGCTGTGGAGCAGTCTGCCGTTCGTGCAGGCCGGGGCGATCGAGGAGTTCGGCGGCGGGATCTGGATGTACGGCGGTCCGAAGGCGATGCAGCAGCTCGTCGACGCGTACGTCGCGGTCTTCGCGGGCTAGTGCTCCGCACCCGGACCGCGGTGGTCGCCGCGGCCTCGGCCCTCGCGCTGGTCGCGCTCTGCCTCGCGCACCTGTCGCAGGGCACCGCCGCGCTCGCGCCGGCCGACATCCTGAGGGCGCTCGGAAGCTCCGGCTCGGACGGTGCCGTCGCGGTGCTGGTCGGCAGCCGGCTCCCGCGGCTGGTGGTGGGCCTGCTGGTGGGGGGCGCGCTCGGCGCAGCCGGATGCGCGCTGCAGGCGGTGACCCGCAACCCGCTCGCGGCGCCGGACACGCTGGCGGTCAACGCCGGGGCGTACCTGACGCTGACGGCGTGTGCCGCCTTCGGCGTGAGCGTCGGATTCCTTTCCGGGGCGGCGATCGCGCTGGTCGGCGGGTTGCTCGCCGCGGGGGCCGCGCTCGCGCTCTCGGCGGGGTCGCGCTCCTCGGTGCGGCTGATCCTGGCCGGCACCGTGCTGGCGCTGGCGCTGCACTCGATCACGTCGGTGCTGCTGCTGCTGTACGCGCAGGAGACGAGCGGCCTGTTCGCGTGGGGCTCCGGCTCGCTCGGCCTGGGCACGACGAGGGGACTGCTGCCCACCGCGCTGGTGATGGCCGCGGCGGTGGCCGGCCTGCTGCTGCTCGGCGGGCGACTCGACCTGCTGCAGCTCGGCGACGACCAGGCCCGCTCGCTCGGGGTGCGGGTGCTGTCGACGCGGGTCGGGACGGTGGGGCTGGCCGTCGTCCTGTCCGCCTGCGCGGTCAGCCTCGCGGGGCCGCTCGGCTTCGTCGGGCTGTGCGCGCCGGCGCTGGCGCGGGGACTGCGCCGGTGGCTTCCGGCGCTGCGCCGGCAGCGGGCGCTGCTGGTGGCCGCGGCGGTCGCCGGGACGCTCCTGGTCGTCGCGTCGGACATCGCGGTGCGCGCCCTGTTCGGCTCGCTGGACGCGGTGCAGATCCCGACCGGCGTGGCGACGACCGTCCTCGGTGCGCTGTTCCTCGTCCTGCTGTCGCGCAGGATGCGCACCGGTGCGGCCGAGTCGTCGCCGGCCGGCGTCGCGACGCCCGGGCGGCTGACGGCACGGCACCCGGGGTGGACGCTCGCCGCCGCGGTCGGTCTCGCGGGCGTGGCCGGCGTGCTGGCGCTGCTCGCGGGCGACCGGTTCCTGCTGCTCGGGGACGTCGTGAACTGGCTCGGCGGCCGGGCGTCGAGCCGACTGACGGTCGTCCTGGACGCGCGGCTGCCCCGGGTGCTCAGCGCGTCCCTGGCCGGCGCGGCCCTGGGTCTGGCGGGGGTGCTCACCCAGACGGTGACCCGCAACCCGCTGGCCGACCCGGGCATCCTCGGGGTGACCGGCGGCGCGGGGCTCGGTGCGATCGTCGCGCTGAACGGCGCGAGCACGTTCGGCATCGCGTCGGGGTACGGGATGGTGACCGCCGGCGCGCTGGTCGGCGCGGCGCTGGCCGCGGCCGCGCTCCTGGGGCTCACCGCGTCCGACGGTGCGGACGGCGTCCGGCTGGTGCTCGTCGGTCTCGGGATCTCGGCGGGGACGACCGCCCTGACGACCCTCGTGATCGTGCGCTCCGATCCGTGGAACCAGGCGAAGGCGATCACCTGGCTCGGCGGCTCGACGTACGGCGCGGCCGTGGAGCGCACCTGGCTGCTGGCGGTGCTGCTCGTGCTGTGCGCGGCCGCCGTCGTCCGGCTGCACCGCGCGTGGGACCTGCTGCAGGTCGACGACCTCCTGCCGCGGGTGCTCGGGGTGCCGCTGCGCCGGACGCGGGTCGGCACCGTGCTGCTCGCGGTCGTGCTGGCCGCGCTCGCGACCGCGCTGGTCGGGGTGATGGGGTTCGTCGGGCTGGCCGCGCCGCACCTGGCCCGGCTGCTGGCCGGTCCGCGGCACGCAGTCGTGGCCCCGTTGTCGGCCGCGCTCGGCGCGCTGGTGGTGATCGTGGCCGACGCCGTCGGCCGGACGGCGCTCGCGCCGGCGCAGCTGCCGGTCGGGCTCGTCTGCGCGCTCATCGGCGCGCCGTACTTCATCTGGTTGATGCGACGAATGAGAGCCGACACGTGACGAGCCCGTACCGCCCCTTCGACGTCCGGCTGGTCGCGCGCGAGCGGCTCAGCGCCTCGTTCATGCGCATCACACTGCGCGGCGGCGATCTGGCCCGCTGCAGCCCGACGCTGCTGGACCAGCGGGTCAAGCTGGTGCTCGGCGAGAGCCGGCTGCTCGACCCGCTGCGCGGCGACGACTGGTATTCGGTGTGGCAGGCCGCGGCGGAGCGCCCGGCGATCCGCACGTACACGCTGACCGCCGTCCGGGCCGCCGCCGGGGAGGTCGACGTCGATGTCGTGCTGCACGGCCGGCCGGGCGCCGGCGCTGGCCCGGCCTCGACGTTCGCGCAGTCGGCGGCCGTGGGCGAGCGGCTGCTGCTGGTCGCCGCGGACCGGTCGCGTGCGGGGCACGAGGAGGTCGGGGTCGCGTTCCGCCCCGGTGGTGCGGAGCGGGTGGTCCTGGTGGGCGACGAGACCGCGCTGCCCGCCGTCGCGAACATCCTGGCCGACCGGCGGCCCGGCGTGCGCTACGAGGCGGTGCTGGAGGTGCCGGAGCGGGACGACGTCCGCGCGCTCGCGGCCGACCGGCTCACCTGGCGGGTGCGGTCACGCGGTGAGTCGGTGCTCGACGTCGCGCCGTTCGCGCACGCCGCCGCGGGGGATGCTGCGCCCGGGGACGGTGCGTTGCTGTGGGACGAGGCCGAGGACGTGAGCGGCGGCAGCTATCTGTGGGCGGCCGGGGAGGCGGGGCTGGTCAGGGCGGTGCGCGCGGCGGCGAAGCGGACCGGCGTGGACCGGGGGGCGGCGTCCTTCATGGGGTACTGGCGCAGGGGAGCGGTGTCGGCGTGAACCGCGGGCTCAGGCGGGGTTCTTGTCGTCGCGGTTCTTGCCGATGCGCCGGCCCAGCTCGCGCAGGAACTCGGGGTCGTCGTCGGGGGCGACCGCCTTGGTGGGCGCGGTGGGACGCCGCGTGATGACCGAGCGGTGGGCAGGCCGAGGGACGTCGCCGTGGTCGTCGTCGCGGCGTGAGACCTCGTTGTCCAGGAAGCGCCACATCCACACGATGACGGCGATGGCGATCACGGCTGCGAGCAGCGGAAACATGGCGGCCCCCTAAGTGAACTTCTCCACTCAACTGTAGTCGGGTCGTACAGTTGGCGGTGCCCGGAATCCTACGGAGGAGCGTGTGTGGACGACGTCGACCGCAAGATCATCCAGGTGCTTCGGGAGGCCGGACGGACGAGCTACGTAGCGCTCGGCAAGGAGGTGGGCTTGTCGTCACCGGCGGTGCACGAGCGGGTCAACAAGCTGGAGGCCCAAGGGGTGATCACCGGGTATCACGCCTCGGTGGACCCGACGGCGATCGGTCTGGGCGTGACGGCGCTGGTCGGCATCTACACCGGCGGAAGCGGTGACGAGAGCGTCCTGCTGGAAGAGCTGCGCAAGATGCCCGAGATCGAGGACTGCATGTACGTCGCGGGTGACGAGTCGTACTTCGTGAAGATCCGGGTCACCGACATGCTGGCGCTCGAGCGGCTGCTGCTGGCGATCGGGGAGCTCAAGGGCGTCACCCGCACGCGCACCACCATCGCGATCTCCACCAAGTGGGAGGGCCGCGCCGGCGGCAAGAGCGGCCTGGACGCCGACGTCGACGACTCCGAGTAGCCGAGCGGGTGTGCTGAAGGCAACGGGCCGGCACGAGCCCGCGGTGCGATAATCGTCTGATGACCAAGAAGCCCGAGGCCCCCGCTGCGAAGCTGCCCAAGCGGCAGCCCGCCGCGTCGCTGGCGGCGGCGTACTTCGTGGCCCGGCTCGGCGTGTTCCTCGCGATCTTGGCGATCTTCTGGGTGATCGGGTTCCGCGGCCTGCCGGGCGCGCTCGCCGCGGCCATCCTGTCGATCCCGGTGTCGTTCTTCACGCTCGGACGGATGCGCCAGAGCGTCGCGATCCGCATGGACGAGCGTCGCGCCGAGCAGCAGAGCATCAAGGACGAGTTCCGCGACGCCGGCAAGACCGACAAGCCGTAGCCAGCCCCAGGCCCCGAGCGGCCTCTTCCACGCTCGTCGAGCGGCCCCTCCCACGGTCGTCGAGCGGCCTCTTCCACGGTCGTCGAGCGAGCCCCCCCCCACAGTCGTCGAGCGACCCCTCTCCCACGGTCGTCGAGCGGCCTCTTCCACGCTCGTCGAGCGGCCTCTTCCACGGTCGTCGAGCGAGCCGGAGCGCTAGCGGAGGCGACGTCGAGACGTCGCAAGCTCCAGGGCGGCCGCGCGGTCCGGCTTGCCGATTCCCTTGTATGGCAGCGCATCGAGCGTGATCACCTCGCGGGGTAGCTCGTGATCGGCGAGCCGGCCGCGCAGCGCGTCGCGCACCTCGTCGAGCGGCAGCGTCGCATCGGAGGCGGGGACGACGAGGGCTACGACGCGCTGGCCCCAGTTGTCGTCCGGGACGCCGACCACGATGGTGTCGGCCACGGCGGGCAGGGCGCGCAGCGCCTGCTCGACCCGGAGCGGCGCGACCTTCTTGGCGCCGGTGTTGATGATGTCGTCGGCGCGGCCGACGATGCGCAGCCTGCCGTCGACGATCTCGCCGAGGTCGGACGTGGTGAAGGTGCGGCCGTCGAAGGGGTCCGGATCCGGGGCCTGCAGGTAGCCGAGGGCCACGAGATCACCGGTGAGCCGCACGACGCCGTCGTCGCCGGTGCCGATCTCGACGCCGTCGAGCGGGACGCCGTCGTACACGCAGCCGCCGCCGGTCTCGCTCATGCCGTACGTCGTGACGACGGTGGCTCCGGCGTCCCGCGAGCGGGAGAGCAGTTGCGGGTCGGCGGCCGCGCCCCCGAGCAGGATGGCGTCGAAGCGGGTGAGCGCCTCGCGTGCCGGTGAGTCGAGCAGTCGCTGCAGCTGGGTGGGGACTAGCGAGACGTAGCGGCGGGCGGCGGTGGGCCGGGCGGCCGCGGCCGCGAAGTCGTCGGCGAACGACGGACCTCCGGCCGGCGCGACGACGGGCGCCGTGCCGGCCACCTTGGCGCGCAGGACGACCTGGATGCCGGCGATGTGGTTGATCCCCAGGCACAGCAACCACGCGCCGTGGCCGCCGACGCGGGTCGCGGTGGAGTTGATCGAGGCCAGCAGCGTGGCGCGGGAGTGCAGGACGACCTTCGGGGTGCCGGTCGATCCGGTAGTGGCGACGGCAAGGACCGCGTCGTCCGGCACGGCCCGGCCGCTGACCTCCGATGCCAGGCGGTCACCCTCGGGCCCGGCGGGAACCGGCAGGAGGCAACCGCCGCGGTGGTCGTCGTCCAGCACGCGGCCGAGTGCCGCGACCTGCGCCGACGTGGGGATCGGGTCGACGACCAGCGGCTCGATGCGGCGCACCGGCTAGAAGTGGTAGGGGAAGGCGGACCAGTCGGGATCGCGCTTCTGCAGGAACGAGTCGCGGCCTTCGGCGGCCTCGTCGGTCATATAGCCGAGGCGGGTGGCCTCGCCGGCGAAGACCTGCTGGCCCATGAGGCCGTCGTCGATCATGTTGAAGGCGAACTTGAGCATCCGCTGCGCGGTGGGGGACTTGCGGGTGATCTCCCGGCCCCACTCGAGCGCGACCTTCTCGAGCTCGGCGTGCGGGACGACCTTGTTGACCATGCCCATCCGGTGCGCGTCCTCGGCGGAGTACTCCGAGCCGAGGAAGAAGATCTCGCGGGCGAACTTCTGGCCGACCTGGCGGGCGAGGTACGCCGAGCCGTAGCCGGCGTCGAACGACGCGACATCGGCGTCCGTCTGCTTGAACTTGCCGTGCTCGGCGGAGGCGAGGGTGAGGTCGCAGACGACGTGCAGCGAGTGGCCGCCGCCGGCGACCCAGCCGGTCGCGACGCAGATGACGACCTTGGGCATGGTGCGGATCAGCCGCTGCACCTCGAGGATGTGCAGGCGGCCGGCGCGGGCCGGGTCGATGGAGTCGCTGGTGGTGCCCTCGGCGTACTTGTAGCCGTCCTTGCCGCGGATCCGCTGGTCGCCGCCGGAGCAGAACGCCCAGCCGCCGTCCTTCGGTGACGGGCCGTTGCCGGTGAGGATCACGGCGCCGACGTCGGTCGACATGCGCGCGTGGTCGAGCGCGCGGTACAGCTCGTCGACGGTGTTCGGGCGGAAAGCGTTGCGCACCTCGGGCCGGTTGAACGCGATGCGGACGACGCCCCGCGACTTGGCCTCCGCGTCACCGACGCTGCGGTGGTAGGTGATGTCGGTGAAGTCGAAACCGGCCACCTCTTCCCAGGACGACGGGTCGAAGATCTCGGAGACGGGGTTGCTCGCAGCGTTGTCGGTCACGGTCCGAGTCTACGAAGTCGCGGGCCTAGGTCAGTTCTGTGGTGCCGGTGATGGGGTTGGTCCAGTGGATGTGGCCGGTCTCGAGCATGTGCGGTTGCCAGTGCAGCTGGTGCTTGGCGCGGTGGTGGCGGCGGCACAGGACGTGCAGGTTCGCCGGGACGGTCTGGCCGTCGGGTGGTTGGTCGTCGCGGTAGGGCTGGAGGTGGTCGAGGTCGGTGCCGGGGCCGGCGGGCCGGTGGCAGCCGGGGAATCGGCAGGTGCCGTCGCGGGCGGCGATCGCGGTGCGCAGTCGTTCGGAGGGTCGTCGGCGTCCGACGTCGAGCGGTTGTCCGGTGAGCGGGTCGGTGAGGATGCGTTGCAGGTCGGCCCACGGCAGCAGCCGTGCGGCCATGCTCGACGGGACCTCGCCGACGCCGCGCAGCCGCACCGGCCGGCCGTCGGGGTCGGTGAGGGCGTCGAGGGGGACGTCGAGGGTGATGGTGGCCGGCGGCAGGTCCGGGAGGGTGAGGTCGAGGCTCGCGGCGAGCGTCTTGATCGCCTCCCACGCGGCGCGGGCGTCGGTGTACTGGTCCTCGTCGTCGATGAGCGCGTACTGGCCGTCGTCGTCCCACTCGGCGCTGGTGGCGGGCGGCCGGTCGGGGTCGTCGTTGTGGTTGCCGAAGAGGGCGATGGGTCCGGTGAACAGGGTCAGGAACGCGTCCAGCTTGCGTTGGGTCTCGGTGCGCGGGTCGTCGGGGTGGGCGTGTGCGCGGGCGAGGTCGGTGAGCAGGCGGTCCAGGGCGGTGGCGTAGGTGGCGGGCATCGAGGCGAACAGGGCGGTCATGCCGTCCGGGCCGGTCGGCCCGAAGTCCAGGCGGCGTCCGGCGAATCCGGAGCGGCGGGTGCGGGTGGTGTCGGTGGGGGCGCCGGCGGCGGCGCGGGCGGCGTCGAGCCACCGTCCGAGGTTGGTGGTGCGGGCGCGGTGCGCGCCGGGCCCGGTCGCCGTGCCGGGGGTGAAGGACCGCTCGCACAGCTGCTCGTCGAGGGTGGCGAGCTGGTCGGGGCTGAGGTCGGTGCAGGCCCGCGCGATGCGGTAGGTGGCCTGGTACCCGGTCAGGGTGCCGTCCTCGAGGCGGGCGAGGACGCCGGGCAGGTGGCGCACCAGCCGGACGGCGTCCTCGACCTTCGCGGTGGCGCAGCCGGTCGTGACCTTCAGCGTGGTGGCGACGTCGATGGCGGTGATCTGGGTGCGGCTCAGCACGCTCTCGGTCGTCCCGTCGGGGTGGGTGCGGCGCTGCCCGGGCGTGACGTCGTCGCGGGCGAGCATCTGGTGGGCGTGGGCGTGCGCCTCGACGATCAGCCGCGCCTTCGCCGCCTCCACGGCCGAGGCCAGCGATTCCAGCACGTCCAGGCCCGCGATCGCGGCCGCGTAGCCTGCGCCGTCGCCCGGGTCGAGGGTGTCGGCGAGGTCGAGGGCGCGGGCGATCACGCCGCCCACTACCCGCTGCGCCGGGCTGGGCGCGGTGGCGCGGGCACGCTCGCGGTGCTCGTCGTCCCCGGCGGTGCTCACCCACCCGATCGCTGTCATGCCTGCAATCTACGACCCGGCACCGACCAGAAACCCGACACGACCTGCCTGTCCACAAGCCCCGAGGCTGTCCACAAGAACAACGATCACTCTTGATGAGACGAGCGCGGCGGGCATCCGAGCGGCGTGTTTCTTCAGATCGCTGCGTCTCGACGTCGCCTCCGCTAGCGCTCCGGCTCGCTCGACGACCGTTCAGAGTGCTCCCCAAGCCGGTCGACGACCGCGGGAAGGTGCCGCGGCGTCCGGATGGGACGTGACCTTGCTCGACGACCGTTGAGAGTGCTCCCCGAATCGGTCGACGACCGTGGAAGAGAGCCACGCCGCCCGGGGATCACGCGCCTCGCGGCCTGCGGACGAGGGGTGCCGCGGCGTGCGCGAGGGTGGACGGCGGCCCGGTTCGCCCGAACCGGGCCGCCGTTCGTGAGCGCGCTAGCAGAGCCCTCGCGCGGCGGCGTTCTTCCCCTGGCCCCCGAGCGCCTTGACCAGGTCGCCGACGTTGTCGAACCCGGCGAGGCCGCCCTGGTTGACGGTCTTGTGCACCTGGCCGAAGCAGGCCGCATCGGCCGGCTCGGCGCTGGCGGGACCTGCGAAGCCGAGACCGGCCAGCACGGCGATCGACCCTGCGATGAGAATGCGCTTCATGTGGTTTCCCTCCTCGTGGCGGGTGCGGGTTCACCCGAAGGTGCTTCGCTCGCCGAGCGCAGGCGGATTGGCACCGGCACAGAAGTTTTTCGGCACACCGGCGAACCCGCCGGTCGTCGGTGCAGGAGCGCGCTACAGGGCGATGCCGAGGAGGGCGTCGACCGCATGCTTGACGACCTGCACGGACATCCCGGAATCGTTGTGCAGCGGCTTTGCGGTCGCCCATTCGGTCACCGCGGCGACCGCGCCGTCGGTGTCGAGGTCGTTGCTCAGGCACTCGCGCACCTTGGCGAGCATGCAATCGGCGGACGGGGCGATCGGCCGCCGCACGGCCTCGCGCCAGAGCGACAGCGTCTTCTCCGAGACGTGCAGGTAGTCGTCGGTCCACTCGCGGTACTCGCGGTAATGGCCGTGCAGCAGCGCCAACCGGATCGCCATGGGATCGACACCCTGCGCCGTGAGCTCGGAGACCTTCACGAGGTTGCCGAGGGACTTCGACATCTTCTCGCCCTGGTAGCCGACCATGCCGGCGTGCGTGTAGTGCCCGGCGAACGGCGCCGCGCCGGTGAGCGCCTCGGCGTGGGCGGCGGAGCACTCGTGGTGCGGGAACCGCAGGTCCTCGCCGCCGCCCTGGATGTCGATCTGCTCGCCCAGGTGCGCGAGCGCGATCGCGGCGCACTCGATGTGCCAGCCCGGACGGCCCTCGCCGATCGCCGATGGCCACGACGGGTCGCCGTCCCGCTTTCCCTTCCACAGCAGCGGATCCAGCTGGTTGCGCTTGCCGGTCCGGTCCGGGTCGCCGCCACGCTCCGCCGAGTAGGCGAGCATCGTCGGGACGTCGTACCGGCTGACGTAGCCGAAGCGCTCGTCGGCCGAGATGTCGAAGTAGATGTCGCCGGTGCCGTCCTCGAGGCGGTACGCCGCGCCCGAGTCGAGCAGCTTCGAGACGGCGTCGACGACGAGGTCGATGGTCTCCACCGCCCCGAGATACTGGGCGGGCGGGATGATGCGCAGCGCCTCCATGTCGGAGCGGAACAGGTCGGTCTCGCGGACGGCGAGATCCTCCCAGCGGATCCCGTCCCGCTCGGCGCGCTCGATGAGCGGGTCGTCGACGTCCGTGACGTTCTGGACGTAACGCACCTCGGTGCCCTGGTCGCGCAGCACCCGCTGCACGAGGTCGAACGTCAGATAGGTGGCGGCGTGCCCGAGATGGGTGGCGTCGTACGGGGTGATCCCACAGACGTACATCGTCGCTCGATCGTCGACCTCGACAGGGCGCACCTCGTCTGCGGCGCTGTCGTAGAGCCTGAGCCGGGGGCCGTTGCCGGCGACGGTCGGGACGGAAACCTCGGGCCAGGAACGCATGCGAGAAAGGCTACCCGCGAGCAGCGGCCCGCTCGCGGCCCGGTCGATGAACGGTCAACCATAGCCCGCCGGGGTTGCCGCGCGGACGGCCCGGCCGCATCCGCGACCGGGCCGTCCGCGCGCGGTGCCGGCTACTCCTTCGCGACCGCCACGCCTCGTGACTCGGTCCCGCCGGCGACCGAGATCGCGACGTTCGACACCTTGTCATTGAACGCGGCCGCGCTGTTCACCATGCAGATCGGCATCATGTGCGGCGGGTTCTTCATCCACATGTCCATGAACTCCGCATAGATCGGCGCCCGCTTCTCCGGGTCGACCGGCCCCGCGGCCTCGTAGGCCTTGTCGAGCATGTCCTGCGGCGTCTTCTCCCCCGGGTTGTACAGCGCGCCCGGGATCAGGTAGCGCACGATCGGGCCGTGCGGGTCCGGGATGCCCGTGTAGGGGTTGATGTTGCCGTGTGCGGTCTTGTCCACGGCGAACAGCTGGACGCCGTCGGCCGGCGGTCCGGGCTTGATCGTCATGTTGATGCCGATCTCCTTGAAGTTCTGCTGCAGGACCTCGGCGAGCTGCTGGTACTGGGTGATGTTCGTGGTCACCGCCGTCATCTCGACCGGCGCAGTGACTCCGGCCTCCTTCATCAGCTTCTTGGCCTCGTCCGGGTCGTATCCCCACTTGTCGCTGCCGTCGCCGATGTCCTTGTTGTACGCGAAGCTGGTCGACGGCCACGGCTGGATCTCCGGGGTGCAGAAGCCTTCGTACAGCCCCTTCGCGATCCCCTCCCGGTCGATCGCGAGATTGACCGCCTTGCGCACCTTCGGGTCGTCGTACGGCTCCACGGCCTCGTTGAGCATGAAGTAGACGAAGGTGGACGTCGGTGCCGAGATGACGTTGAGCCCGGCCTTCTTCGCCGAGTCGACGAAGCTCGGGTTGAGGTAGGCGCCGTCGATCTCGCCGGACTCCAGCGCGTTGAGCCGCGTCTGGTCGTCGGTGATGCCGAAGTACGTCATCGTCGCCACGCGCTGCGCGTCCGGGTCCCAGTAGCCCGGTGTCTTGGCGTACGACACCTTGTCGCCGGGGATCGACTCGGTGACCGTGTACGGCCCGATCCCGACCGGAATGCTCGCGACCGAGCCGGACTGCACCGCCGTCGGTGAGACCATGATTCCCGGGCGCACCGCCAGCGCGGAGATCAGCGCGCCGAGCGCGTTGTCGACGTTGATCTTCACCGTGTGGTCGTCGATCACCTCCACCGAGCTGATCTGCTCGACCTCGCCGGCGATGGTGCTGCCCTTCTGCGCGGCGCGGTCCAGGTTGAACTTGACCGCGTCGGCGGTGAACGGCGTCCCGTCGGTGAACGAGAGCCCCTTCTTGATGGTCATGGTGAGCGACTTGCCGTCGTCGCCGGGCTCCCACTTCTCGGCGAGCATCGCCACGATGCTGCCGTCGGGCTTCATCCGCAGCAGCCGGTCGTACACCGGGTTGTAGAAGTTCAGGTCGCCGCCGGTGACGCTGTGCGTCGGGTCCCAGTGCGTGACCGGGGTGCTCCACGCCCAGTCGAAGTGCCCGTTCGGGTCCGCGCCCTTCGCCAGCGGAATGGAGCTCTCGATGTCCTTGGTGGCGGCGCCGGGGTCCTTCTTCTCGATGTCCCCGCACGCCGCGGCCAGCAGCATCACGGAAATGGCGGTGGTGAAAAGCCGTGGTCGTCTACGCATCTGCCATCCATTCGGTTAGTTCGCCGTTAGGTTCACCGACCGTAACAATGGGTGAGACACGTGTCACTGCCCCGCGCCGGGAAATGTAGCGGACGTTCAGAACGGGGGGTACGGGACCGACGGCCAGCCCTCCGACGGCATCGGGTGCCGCCTGCGCCTCAGCAGCTCCTCGATCCGTTCGGCCGTACGCCGCACCTCCGCGACGGTGAGCAGTTCCTGGAGCCGCTCGCCGAGCGCGCCGTCGAGCTGCTCGCGCAGCCGGGCGAGCACGTCGAGGGCCTCGCCGGTGAGCGGCTCCCCCGCCCACTGCCACAGCAGGGTGCGCAGCTTGTCGTCCACGCTGAAGGTCACCCCGTGATCGACTCCCCACACGTGCCGGTCGGCGAGCGCGGTGCCCTTCGGGGCGGCGCCGGGTATGAGGTGGCCGCCCTTGCGGTCGGAGTTGTTGATGACCGCGTCGAGCACCGCCATCCGGCGCAACGCGGGCGGTCGCGAGTTGATCAGCTCCACCAGGTCGACGTCCTCGTCGCCGTCGATCCACAGCTGCACCATGCCGGTACCGGCCGGTCCCTCCCGCAGCACCGTCGGCGGGACGATCCCCCAGCCGGTCGCCTCCGACACGGCGTACGAGGCGACCTCCCGCTCGGCCAGCGTGCCGTCCGGGAAGTCCCACAACGGTCGCTCTCCGGCGACCGGCTTGTACACGCAGTGCGCCGTCCGCTCCCCCGCGGTGATGACGCACAGCAGGGTCGCGTTGCTGGCCTCGACGATCCGGCCGAGCACCTCGATGTCACCGGTGCGCAGCAGCTGCAGGTCGTCGATCACGTGAGGACGGCGCGGTGATAGCCGTTCTGCCGCGGGCAGATGTGCCCCGAGGGGTCGAGCGGGATGCCGCACAGCGGACACGGCGTGCGCCCCGCCTGCACCACCGCGCTCGCGCGGTGGGCGAACGCCCGCGCGGCGGAGGCGTCGAGGGTTACCCGCAGGACGTCGGGTCCCTCGTCGTCGTCGGAGAAGATCTGGTCCTCGTCGAGGCTGCCGGCCTCGCCGGACACGGCCTCGATCACGACCGCCTTCTTCTCGTCGTCCCACGCCAGCCCGAGCGCGCTCACCCGGAACTCCTCGTCGACCGGCATCTCGAGGGGCTCGAGGTCCTCCGGCGGCGACTCGATGGGCGGTACGGTGCCGCGGCGCACGACCTCGTCGATGATGTCCTCGAGGCGGTCGGCGAGGACCTGGACGTGCTCCTTCTCGAGGGCGACGCTGACCGTCTTCACGCCGTCGGAGGCCTGCAGGTAGAAGGTGCGCTCGCCCGGCTGGCCGACGGTTCCCGCGACGAAGCGCCGCGGGTTGGTGAAGTCGTAGACCTTGCGTGGCATATCGGCGACCCTACCCGCCTGCGTGACCGGCGCCCCCGCCGACGGCGGCGTCGCTGGACTGCTCCGTCGTGAGGTACGGCGCCAGCGAGCCGCTGGTCGAGTTGGTCACGACGACGAACGGGCGGTGCTTGGTGTACCGGATGACCGTGATCGAGGCGGGGTCGATCACGATGCGCTGGAACTGGTCGAGGTGCAGGCCGAGCGCGTCGGCCACGATGGCCTTGATGACATCGCCGTGGCTGCACGCGAGCCAGGTGCCGGTGGCGCCGACCTTGGCGTTGAGCCGGCGGACGGCGCCGACCGCGCGCGCCGCCATGCCGGTCATCGCCTCGCCGCTGCGGCCGGGGAAGGTGACCGCCGACGGGTGGCTCTGCACCACCGACCACAGCGGGTCCTTGGCCAGGTCGCTGAGCTTCTTGCCCGACCAGGTGCCGTAGTCGGCCTCGATCAGCCCGTCGTCCAGCTGCACCTTCCGTCGCCGTCCGGCGGCCACCGCCTCGATGGTCTCCACGCACCGCTCGAGGGGGCTGGAGACCAGGAGGTCGAGCCGCACGTCGCGCAGCCGGTCGCCCGCGCTCGCGGCCTGCTCGCGACCGACCGAATCGAGGTGCACCCCCGGGCGCCGGCCGGACAGGACGCCCTTGACGTTGGCGCTGGATCGGCCGTGACGCAGCAGCAGCAGGGTCGTCATGGCTACACCTTGCCAGTCGCGGACATCCACCCGGTGCCGAGCGCGATCATCAGCAGGACGCCGAGGGCGATCCGATAGATCACGAACGACGTGAACTTGTTGCTCTGGACGAACTTCAGCAGCCACGCGATGGACGCGTACGCGACGACGAAGGCGACCACGAGCCCGACGATCGACGGCAGCACCCCGACGCCGCCGTGGAAGGCGTCCGGAGCCTCGTACACCCCCGCGCCGACGAGTGCCGGGATGCCGAGCAGGAAGGAGATCCGGGTCGCGGTCACCCGGTCGATGCCTATCAGCAGGCCGGTGCTGATGGTCGCGCCGGACCGGGAGACGCCGGGGATCAGCGCCAGGCACTGCGCGAGGCCGAGGACGATGCCGTCGCGGTAGGTCATCTCCTTCTCGCCGCGGGTCTGCCGGCCGAGCCGGTCGCCCAGCCACATCACGACCGACCAGAGGACCAGCGCGATGGCGACGACCCAGAGGCTGCGCAAGGAGCCCTTGATGAAGTCCTTCGCGAGCACGGCGACGATCACGATCGGCACCGAGCCGAAGATCACCACCCACGCCTCCCGCCAGTCGGCGGAGGTGCGGGCCTGCGCGTTGAACAGCCCGCGGAACCAGCCGCCGACCAGGCGGACGATGTCCTGCCAGAAGTAGATCAGGACCGCGGCGATGGCGCCGATCTGGATGAACGCGGTGTAGCCGGTGACGGATGGATCGCTGACGTCGAGCCCCATGAGCCCCGAGGCGATCGTCAGGTGGCCGGTGCTGGAGACGGGGAGAAACTCGGTGAGCCCCTCGACGATGCCGAGGACGACTGACTGCCAGAGATCCACTAGCCGATACCTGCCTTCTCCGCGGCCTCGATGAGCTGCCGCAGCTGGGTGACCTTCTCGGCGCTGTCTGCACCGGTCGGGGACACGTTAACGGTCGTCGCCCCGTTGTCGCGGAGCGCCCTGAGCCGGTCGGCCACCCGGGGCACCGGGCCGATCAGCGCCGTGCGGTCGACGAGCGCCAGCGGGACGGCGGCCTGCGCCTGGGCGTACTCGCGTCGCAGGTACAGGTCCTGGATCCGCGCCGCCTCGGCCTCGTAGCCGAGACGGACGGCGGCCCGGTTGTAGAAGTTGGCCTCGCGGCTGCCCATGCCGCCGACGTACAGCGCCTGGTGCGGGCGGATCCGGTCGGCCATCGCGTCCAGGTCGTCGCCGATCGCCAGTCCCGCGCTGATGCCCACGTCGAGGTCGGACAGCGAGCGGCCCGCCTTCGCCGCCCCGGCAGCGAGCCGGTCGAGGACCGGCTGCAGGTCGTCGTACGCGGTGAACACGCCGAGCCATCCGTCGGCGATCTCGCCGGTGAGCTCGAGGTTCTTCGGCCCGACGGCGGCGAGGTAGATCGGCACGTCGGCGCGCAACGGCGGCGTCACGAGCATCAGGGCCTTGCCGGGGCCGTCCGGCAGCGGCAGCTGGAAGTGCTTGCCGTCGTAGCGGACCCGCTTGCGCTGCAGCGCCATCCGGACGATCTCGATGTACTCCCGGGTGCGCCCGAGGGGCTTGTCGTAGCGGACGCCGTGCCAGCCCTCGGAGACCTGCGGGCCGGAGACGCCGAGCCCCAGCCGGAAGCGGCCGCCGGACAGCGAGTCCAGGCCCGCGGCCGTCATCGCCGTCATCGCCGGTGTCCGGCCGGGGATCTGCATCACGGCGGAGCCGATGTCGATCCGCTCGGTGCGGGCCGCGACGTACGCCAGGGTCGACACGACGTCGTTGCCGTAGGCCTCCGCCGCCCACACCACGTCGAAGCCGAGCCGGTCGGCCTCCACGGCGAGGTCGATGTTCGTCCGGTCGTTCCCGCTCCCCCAGTATCCGAGGTTTACCCCGAGCTTCATGTGCGTCCTCTCCTGGCCCCGCGAGCCTCGGGTCCACCGTGGCACACACCGGGTAGTTTCGTCTGCGTGGAGCAGCGTGTTGCAGGCAGAAGTGGTCTAGTCGTCTCTCGTCTCGGTCTGGGGACGATGACCTGGGGCCGCGACACCGACCGCGACGAGGCGACCGCTTGTCTCCTGGCGTTCGTCGAGGCCGGCGGCAACCTGATCGACACCGCGGACGTGTACGTCGACGGCGAGAGCGAGAAGGTGATCGGGCGGCTGCTGCGCACCGTCGTCCGCCGCGACCAGGTGGTGCTGGCCACCAAGGCGGTCGGCCGCACCGGCCCCGGCCCGCTCGGGCGAGGTGCGTCGCGCGGTCATCTGCTCTCGGCGCTCGACGCGTCGCTCAAGCGGCTCGGCACCGACTATCTGGACCTGTGGCAGCTGCACGCGTGGGATCCGCTGGTACCGCTCGAGGAGACCCTCGCGGCGCTCGACACCGCGGTGACCTCCGGGCGGGTGCGGTACGTCGGCGTGTCCAACTACGCCGGCTGGCAGCTCGCCCGGGCGGCGACGATCCAGTCGCTGCACCAGGCGTCGGCCCCGATCGTGACGACGCAGGTGGAGTACTCCCTCGTCGAGCGCGGCGTCGAGCGCGAGGTCGTCCCGGCCGCGCGCTCGCTCGGCGTCGGCATGCTCGCCTGGTCGCCGCTGGGCCGCGGCGTGCTGACCGGCAAGTACCGGCACGGCACGCCGTCGGACTCCCGCGCCGCGTCGCCGCACCTCGGTGAGTTCGTCCGGCGCTACCTCGGCAGCCGGTCGACCCGCATCGTCGAGGCGGTCGCGACCGCGGCCGACGGGCTCGGCGTCTCGCCGCTGGCCGTCGCGCTCGCCTGGGTCCGCGACCGTCCCGGCGTGACGTCCGCGATCCTCGGCGCGCGCACCGCCGGCCAGCTGCAGGCGTCGCTGTCCATCGAGGACCTCAGCCTGCCCGCCGAGATCTACCAGGCTCTCGACGAGGTTGCGGCCCCGGCCTTCGGCTACCCGGAGCGCCGCCGCTAGTGGCCGCACCCAGCCGCGCGTCCTGGCCGCCGGACGCCGACCGCGTCTTCGCGGCGTTCTGCGACGCCGGCCTGTGGCCGGGCCTCGGCATCTCCAGCGCCGCCGACCTGCCGAAGGCGGGCATCGTCCGCGCCGACCTCGTCACCCGCGACGCCCTGCTGCGGCTGCCGCGCACGGCAGGCAAGCGCGCCGATCGGCTGCTGTCCGGGTGGCTCGGCGCCCAGCCGGTCTACGACGTGGTGCGGCTGCTGGTGCCGGCCGGGATCCCGGCGCGGGCGGCCCAGGCGGTCCTCGAGGACGTCGGGGACGACGCCGTCCGGCTCATCGAGAACGACCCGTGGCGGATCGTCGGCGTCCGCGGCATCGACGTGGCGTCCGCCGACGAGGTCGCCAGGAACGAGCTCGGCTCGATGGACCGGCAGGACCCGCGGCGGGCGCGCGCGGTGGTGACGGAGGCGCTGCGCGCCGAGGCGGCCGACGGGCACACCGAGGCGCCCCTCGAGGATGTCCTGGACGCCGTCCGGGCGGCCGGGATCACCGACTCGGAGGCGGCCATCGCCGCCGCCGTGGACGACGACCTGGTGGTGCGTCGTACAGCCGAGCTGATCGCGCTGAAGGAGTACGCGGACGCCGAGGACTCCATCGCGGCGGACGTCGCCCGGATCGCGGCGTCCGCGAAGAAGTGGGGCCGCTCGGACTCGCTGAAGGACGCCGTCGCCGGCCTCGACGAGAAGCAGGCCGCCGCCGTCGCCCTGGTGATGACCGAGGGCGTCAGCGTGCTCACCGGTGGCCCGGGCACCGGCAAGTCGCGCACCGTGCGGGCGGTGGTCGACCTGGCTCGGGTGCACGACAAGGAGGTCGCGCTCGCCGCACCGACCGGGCGCGCGGCCAAGCGGCTCGGCGAGCTGGCCGGAAGCGAAGGGGTCACGGTGCACCGGCTGCTCGGCGCGCAGGGCCGGGACGGCGGGTTCACCCGCGGCTGGGACGATCCCATCCCGGCGAGCATCATCGTCGTCGACGAGTCGTCGATGCTCGACGTCCTCCTCGCGGCGGCGCTGCTGGACGCGGTCGAGGACGGCGCGCACGTGCTCGTCGTCGGGGACGTCGCGCAGCTGCCGTCGATCGGCCCGGGCCGCGTGCTCGCGGACCTGATCTGCTCCGGCGTCGTCCCGGTCACCGAGCTGACCACCTTGTACCGGCAGGCCGAGGGCGGGCAGATCGCCGCGCTGGCCGCCGAGGTCCGCCAGGGCACCCTGCCGGTCGTCGACGACCCGACGCGCGAGGTGGTGGTCGTCGGCGCACGAGGATCGGCGGAGGCGGCGCACCGCACCGTGCAGCTGGTGACGGACTCGATCCCGCGGGTGTTCGGGCTGGACGCCGCCGACATCCAGGTCGTGACGCCGGTGCACCGCGGGCCGGCCGGCACCAAGGAGCTCAACCTCGCGCTCAAGGCCCGGCTCAACCCGGGCCGCGGCGCCGTGTCGGGCTTCGACCTGGGCGACCGGGTGGTCGCCACCGCCAACCACCTGGACGCCGCGCCGTTCGGGTACGCCAACGGCGAGGTCGGCACCGTCGTCGGGACCGGCGACAAGTCGCTGACCGTCGAGTTCTCCTCCGGGATCGCCGAGATCTCCGGCAAGGCCCTCGGCGACCTGCTGCACGGCTGGGCGATCACGGTGCACCGCGCGCAGGGCTCGGAGTGGCCCGCGGTCGTCGCCGTCGTCCCGCCGGAGGCCGGGCGGCTGCTGGTGCGCGCCCTCGTGTACACCGCGTTCACCCGGGCCCAGCGGCACCTGTCGATCGTGCACGGATCGGGCCCGGCGCTGGCGTACGCCGTCCGCGAGAAGGCCGCGCGTCCGCGGCGGACGTCGCTGGTCGACCGGCTGCGGACGCGCGTCGAGCGGACCGCGCGCGGTCCGGGACGCCGGACGCGTGCATAGAATGCCCGCCATGGACGCTGAGCTCGGGTACGAGGACCAGTGGGAGTACGCGCCGGTGCGCATCCCGCACGGCACCGGGGTCCGCAGCGCCGCCCAGATGCTCGCGGCGCAGGCGGGCGTCGGGGGCTGGGAGCTGGCGCGGCTGCTGAAGTACTCCGACGGCAGCCGCAAGGCCGTCATGCGCCGGCGGCGCCGGCACGAGCACCTGCCCCGCCCGATCCTCTAGCCGGGCTTCCGGGATGCGGTGGGTTCTACCCCGCTATCGGCGCGACAGCGGGGCAAAACCCACCGCGAGCGGCGGGACGGGCGGTCAGCCCGCGATCCGCAGCACGGCCTTGCCGGTCGTCCGGCGGGCCCCGAGCGCCTCGAGCGCCTCGGGCAGCTGCTCCATCGGGTAGACCTGCGAGATGTACGGGCGGATCTTGCCCGCGGCGTACAGCTCGGTGAGCGCCTGGTCGGCGACGGGGATGATCTCCGGCCGCATCTTCTTGTACAGCCCCCAGTGCAGGCCGACCACGCTGTAGTTCTTCACCAGCACGTGGTTGGTGGCGGCCTGGGCGAACCGCCCGGAGGTGAACCCGATGATCAGGATGCGGCCCTCGAACGCGATGCACTTGGTCGACCGGTCGTAGACGTCGCCGCCGACCGGGTCGTAGACGAGGTCGGCGCCCCGGCCGTCCGTCGCGTCCTTGACCACCTGGACGAAGTCCTCCGCGTGGTAGTCGACGGCGATGTCGGCGCCCAGGTCGGTGAGGATCTGCTTCTTGTCCGGGCCGCCCGCCGTGGCGATCACGGTGGCGCCGGCCGCCTTGGCGATCTGGATCGCGGCCGACCCGACGCCGCCGGCACCGGCGTGCACGAGGACGACGTCCCCGGCCTGGATGTTGCCGCGATGGTGCAGCGCGACCCAGGAGGTCTGGTAGGTCACGACGTAGCCGGCGGCCTCCTCCGCGGGCATGCCCTCGGGCACCCGGAAGATGCCGTCGGCGGCCATGATGGCCACCTCGGCGTAGCCGCCTCCGGCGCCCGCGTCGCTCTGGGGACCCCCGTACACGCGGTCACCGACCTGCCACTGGTCGACCCCCTCACCGACCTCGATGACCTCGCCGCACACCTCCACGCCGGGCGTGAACGGCATCGTCGGCGTGACCTGGTACTTCCCCTGGCACAGCAGGATGTCCGGGAAGTTCAGCGCGGCGGCGAGCACCCGCACCTTCACGGTGCCCGGGTGCAGCACCGGCTCGGGGACGTCGTCCCTCAGCTCGAGGACATCGCTGGGATCTCCGTTGCGCTCGACGAGCCAGGCGCGCATCTATCGCCCCGCCTGCTCGGTCGGCTTCTGGGCATCGGGGTCCATGTCCTTCGGGACGCCGAACGGCGTGCCGTCGGGCTTGCGGGCGGCCGGCACGCCCCGGAACTTGAAGGGAGCCGGCTCGATGCCCGCCTGGATCAGCCAGCACACGCCGCTCTCGTCGGCGGTGGCCGCCTTCAGGAACGTCTCGGCGACGGTCCGCGCCGGGATGACCGGGAAGTCGTCCTTCTCCAGCTTGTCGCGGAAGCTGTCGATGATCGGGGTGTCCGCGAAGCCGGGGCAGATGCCGTTGAGCCGGATGTTCTCGCGCACCAGCTCCGGGCCGGCCCCGCGGACCAGGCCCACGACGGCCGTCTTCGTCATCGTGTAGTACGGGTCACCGGGCATCGAGACCAGGCCCGCCATCGACGCGGTGGCGACGATGTGCCCGCCGCCGCGGCGGCGCATCGCGGGAACCGCTGCCTGCATGCCGAAGGACACGCCGTCCACGTTGACCGCCATGATCGAGCGGTACTTCTGGACGTCGAACGCGAGGGCCCCCATGCCGAGGCCGATGCCGGCGTTCAGGAACGCGATGTCCAGGCCTCCGAAGTGCTCCTCGACGGCGGCGACGCAGCGCTGGTTGGCCTCCCAGTCGGTGACGTCGAGGGTGAACGGCACGGCGCCGAGCTCCTCGGCTGCGGCGCGCGTGCGCTCCTCGTCGACGTCCGTCAGGGCGACCTGGGCGCCGTGCTCCAGCAGGATCTGGGTGGCGGCGCGGCCGAAGCCGCCGGCGCCGCCGGTCACGAGGGCGACCTTTCCGTCGAGGTTCGGTGCATCAGTCATGTGGGGCTCCTTAGAGGCTTAGCAGGAAACGGTTGAGCACGCGCGAGCCGAAGTTGAGGGCCTCCACCGGGACGCGCTCGTCGATGCCGTGGAACAGCGCCGCGAAGTCGAGGTCCGGCGGCAGCTTCAGCGGCGAGAAGCCGTAGCAGGTCATGCCGAGCTCGGAGAACGCCTTCGCGTCCGTACCGCCGGACATCAGGTACGGGAGCGTGTGGCTGCCCGCGTCCTCGGCCTTCAACGCCGCCGTCATCGCCTCGACGATCGGCGTGCCGAACGGCGTCTCGAGGGCCTTGTCGTGCACGATCCACTCCCGAGTGACGTCGGGACCCAGCAGCTCGTCGATCTGCCGCTCGAACTCCTCCTCCTGGCCGGGGATCACCCGGCAGTCGAGGGTGGCGCTCGCCGACGACGGGATCACGTTCGCCTTGTAGCCGGCGGCGAGCCCGGTCGGGTTCGCGGTGTTGCGCAGCGTCGCGCCGATGATCTTGCCGAAGCCGCCCAGCTTGTCGATGAGCACCTCCGGGTCGACGCTGGCCAGGTCGGTGCCCATGAGCTTGCCGAGGCCGCCCACGAACTGGGTGAGGGTGTCGGTCCACACGATCGGGAACTCGTGTGCGGCGATCCGGGCCACCGCCGTCGCGAGCTTGGTGACCGCGTTGTCGGCGTGCACCATCGACCCGTGGCCGGGAGTGCCGGTCGCGGTGATCTTCATCCAGGCGAGGCTCTTCTCGCCGGTCATGATCGGGTAGACGCGGGTGTCCTCGTCGACGCTGTACGAGAACCCGCCCACCTCGCCGACCGCCTCGGTGCAGCCCTCGAACAGCTCCGGATGGTTGTCGACCAGCCAGTGCGCGCCGAAGTTCCCGCCGTGCTCCTCGTCGGCGAGGAACGCGAAGACGACGGTGCGCTCGGGCTGGACGCCGGCGCGCTTCCAGAAGCGCAGAACCGCGATCATCATCGCGACCATGTCCTTCATGTCGACCGCGCCGCGGCCCCAGACGTAGCCGTCCTTGACCGTCCCGGCGAACGGGTCGACGCTCCACTCGTGTGCCTCGGCGGGGACGACGTCCAGGTGACCGTGCATGAGCAGCGGAGGCTTCGCGGCGTCGGTGCCCTCGACGCGCACGATGACGCTGGCCCGCCGGTCTGCGGACTCGAGCGTCGTCGTCCGGTAGCCGACCTCCTCCAGGCGGTCGACCACCCACTGCGCGGCCTCCCGCTCGCCGACCACGGTCGCCGGGTCACCGGTGTTCGTCGAGTCGATCGCGATGAGCTGCGAGCACAGGTCGACGACCTCGCTGAAGTCGGGGCTGTCGGCGGTCTCGTTCGAAGTCACGTGCTCATTCATACCGCACGGTCTGTTGCGTCACACCGGCGGAGACCCCGGTCACGAGCGACCCGGCGGCCGGGCGCGGTGGCCTATCCTGGTTGCATACGGCATGTGCGCAGTGTGAGCATGCGGGCCTGACTCCCCCGCTGCGGTAGGTGTAAGCGCTCAGCCTGGCATCGCAAGCAACCGCTTGCTGGTGTACGCGAGCGCAGGATGCACTGCGACGACCTTCCCCATCGGCTCGATCCGATGCTCTCCCGGGCACTGTTCCCGGGTTGTGGTGCGTCGTCCTGCGTGATTCCCAGTGAGGAACCGCCCCATGGCAACCCATCGTGGCTCCGTGCCCGATACCAAGAAGAAGTCCGGACCGGGCAAGCCCGGCAAGCGCGGCGGACCGGCTCCGGCCGCCGGCGTCAAGAAGAAGACCCACCGCAAGGGACCGAGCGCCCAGCAGGACGCCGGTCGCAAGCCGCGCCACGGCCAGCTGAACCGCGCGGCCCGCCGCGGCGAGCAGTTCGGCGACGACCGTCCGCAGCGGTTCGAGCGGGACGACCGCCCCCGTCGCTTCGAGCGGGACGATCGCCCCCAGCGGTTCGAGCGCGATGACCGCCCCCGTCGCTTCGAGCGTGATGACCGCCCCCAGCGGTTCGAGCGCGATGACCGCCCCCAGCGGTTCGAGCGCGATGACCGCCCCCGTCGGTTCGAGCGGGACGATCGCCCCCAGCGGTTCGAGCGGGACGACCGTCCGCGTCGTTTCGAGCGCGATGACCGTCCGCGTCGTTTCGAGCGTGACGACCGTCCCCGTCGTTTCGAGCGCGATGACCGTCCGCGTCGGTTCGAGCGTGACGACCGTCCGCAGCGGTTCGAGCGGGACGACCGTCCCCGTCGGTTCGAGCGGGACGACCGTCCGCGTCGTTTCGAGCGGGATGACCGTCCGCGGCGCTTCGACGGTGACGACCGCCGTGCGCCGCGCCACCAGCACGTGGCCGGTCACTCGGACTACCGCCGCCAGAACCGCGAGGACCGCAGCGCGTACCTGAGCCGCGCGGACCAGGAAGCGGCCGTCGAGGGCGCCTTCGACGAGCTGGCGCCGGTCAATGCGCGGGCCGCGGTCGAGGTCGGCGAGAACAACGGCTTCGCCGCGATGGGCATCCCGGCCGAGCTGGTCGCGGCGCTCGCCGCCGGCGGCATCGAGGCACCGTTCGCCATCCAGGGCGAGGCGATCCCCTCCGCCCTGGAGGGCCAGGACGTCCTCGCGCGGGCCGCCACCGGCTCGGGCAAGACGCTCGCGTTCGGCCTGCCCACCCTCGCGCTGCTCAAGGGCGGCGAGCGGATGCCCAACCAGCCGCGCGCGGTCATCCTGACCCCGACCCGCGAGCTGGCCATGCAGGTCGTCGAGGCGCTGGCGCCGCTCGGCAAGTCCGTCGGGCTGCGGTCGATCCTGATCGCCGGCGGCATGCCGTACAAGAAGCAGCTCGACGCGCTGTCCAACGGCGTCGACCTGCTGATCGCCACGCCGGGCCGGCTCATCGACCTCATCGAGCGCGGCGCCGCCGACCTGTCGGCCGTGCAGATCAGCGTCCTCGACGAGGCCGACCAGATGTGCGACATGGGCTTCGCGCCCGAGGTGACCCGCATCCTGCAGGAGACCCCGCAACGCAGCCAGCGGATGCTGTTCTCGGCCACCCTCGACGGGGACGTCGACGTGCTGGTCAAGCGGTTCCTGCACAACCCCGTGCTGCACTCCACCGCCGACGTCGGCGCATCCATCGAATCGATGGAGCACCACCTGTTCGTCGTGCACCCGGCCCGCAAGGCCTCGGTCGTGGCCGAGCTGGCGTCGCGGCCGGGCCGCTCCATCGTCTTCGTGCGCACCAAGATGGGTGCCGACCGGGTCGCCGAGAAGATGCGCGAGGTCGGCGTCAACGCGCTGGCCATCCACGGCGGCCTCAGCCAGGGCCAGCGCACCCGCGCGCTGAACGCGTTCCGCGGCAACGACGTCCCGGTCCTCGTGGCCACCGACGTCGCGGCCCGCGGCATCCACATCGACGACGTCGAGCTCGTGATCCAGGCCGACCCGCCGCAGGAGCACAAGACGTACCTGCACCGCGCGGGGCGCACCGCACGCGCTGGCGACGAGGGAACCGTCGTGACACTGGCGATGCCGCGCGAGCGGCGCAGCACCGAACGGCTCACGGGCCTGGCCGGGCTGGATATCCGCGGCGTGTACGTCGAGCCCGGCGACGGGCCGATCACGGCGATCACCGGCGGCGCGACGCCGTCGGGCGAGCCCGTCGAGGAGTTCCGTCCGCCGGTGCGCACCAACCCGCGCCGGGGCGCTCGACGGGACGGCGGCCAGGGCACCGGATTCCGCCGCGGGCCGCGTCCCGGCGGACGCCGGGACGAGCGTGGACCCTCGGGCGACCGTGGGTACGGTCGGCCCCGCCGGAGCCGTGACGAGCGGTAAGGAGGGTCCCCCCTCCGCGGGCGCAGGAGATGCTGAGGTAGTATTTCCTGCGCACCTTGTCCAGGTGGCGGAATGGCAGACGCGCTAGCTTGAGGTGCTAGTGTCCTTTATCGGACGTGGGGGTTCAAGTCCCCCTCTGGACACGCTTACCCCGCTGATCTTCCAGGTCAGCGGGGTTTTTCGTGCCTGCCGCCGTCGTCCCGCCGACCGTGCTGGATCAGCAGGCTCGGTACGCCGAAACGGTCGTCGCGCAGCGTGCACACCCGCGAGCCGGGCTTGCGGCCGGTGCGCACCTCGCTCACCTCGATCCCGGCGGCGGTGAGCCGCTCGGCAGCGCGGGCGACGTCCGGGACCCGCCACGCGACACCCCAGACGGCGTCGGCTCCCTCGTGCGGCTGCTCTCCCAGGGGCTGGACCACCTCGAGCACCGCGCTGCCGCACCGCAGGAACAGCATGTGCGAACCCCACTGCGGGGCGTGCCGCTCCAGGCGCAGATCGAGGCCGAGCCGGCCGGCGTACCCGGCGACCGCGGACTGCGCGTCGGCGGTGTGCACGACCACGTGGTCCAGCTCCACCGCGTCCGGCCCCTCCGGCTCGGCATCCGCGGGGCGCTCGAGCCCGAACCGCAGGCCGTTGACCGCCACGTCGCCGTCCTCGCCCACGGCCAGGCCGCGACGCCGCAGCCGCGATCGGGTCGCCTCGGGATCGCCGGTCGCCAGAACGACGCGGGTCGACGGCGCCGGGCTCACACGCAGGCCACGGGCGCGCAGGCCCGGGCCGAGCAGAGCGGCGTATACGTCGTGCGACGCGCCCTCGATCTCCAGCCTCGCTACGCCGTCGATCATTCCGATCCTCCTTCGTCGCAGGGCCACCACGACGACCGCCGGCGGCCGTCGGATCCGAACCACGATCATCGCGCCTGCGACGATCGGCCCCGCACGGAGGTCGGTCGCCGCAGACCGGCCGCTCGTCCGCAGCCACCGGTTCCGGTGGTGCAGAATGCGAGGAGAATCCCTCATCTGTGAGAAAGAAGGCTCGATGGACGTCGACGAATACCTGGCCGAGGCAGAGCGGCGACGCGAGTCGGTCCGCCCGGACGTCCCGCGCCAGGTCGTGTATCCGCGCGGCGAGGTACCGATCGGCGAGTACGTGCGCGGCTGGGCGCGAGAGACGCCCGATGCGATCGCGCTGGCCTTCTACGGCCGCGAGCTGACCTGGCGGGAGATCGACGACCTCAGCGACCGCGCCGCCGGCTGGCTTGAGACGCAGGGGGTGCAGGCCGGCGACCGCGTCGGCGTCCTGCTGCCCAACTCGCCCCAGTTCGTCATCGCGTTCATCGCGATCATGAAGCTCGGCGCGGTGCACGTGCCGATCAACGTGATGTTCCGCGAGCACGAGCTGCACCACGAGCTGACGGACGCCGACGTGAAGGTGCTGTTCTGCGTCGACTCGATGCTCGACGTGCTCGGCAACGTCATCGGCGAGACGGCGGTCGAGTCGGTGCTCGTCACGTCGGCGATGGAGCTGGCCGGCGACGACCCTGCCCTCCCGGCGCCCGCCGCTCCCCCGGCGACGACGAGCCCGAACGTCACGCCCACCGCCACCTGGCGCGACCTGGCCACCGCGTCGCCCGCGGCGCCGCGCGAGGTCGACCTCGACGCGCTCGCCGCCCTGAACTACACCGGCGGCACCACCGGGATGCCGAAGGGCTGTGAGCACAGCCAGCGCCACATGCTGTACGCCGTGGCGGCCTGGATGACGGCTAGTGGCGTCACCGGCCGGCCGGCGTTCCTGTGCCACGTCCCGGTGTTCTGGATCGCCGGCGAGGACATGGGCATCCTGTCCCCGATCCTCACCGGCGGCACCTGCGTGCTGCTCGCCCGGTGGGACGCCGAGGCGGTGATGCGCTCGATCGAGCGCTACCGGGTCAGCATCTGGATCGCCACCGTCGACAACTACGTCGAGATCATGGAGCACCCGGATGCCGAGCGGACGGACTTCTCCAGCCTCACCACTCCCCTCGCGATGTCCTTCGTGGCCCGCGTGGACCCGGAGGTGCGGCAGCGCTGGCGCGAGACGTCGCGCACCGACGGCGTCCTGCGCGAGGCGGCGTACGGGATGACCGAGACGCACACGATGGACACCAGCACCTACGGCCTGCAGGACGACGACTGGGACATCCTCGGCGAGCCCGGCCAGTGCGGCCTGCCGGTGCCCGGCACCGACATCATGGTCGTCGACCCCGCCACCGCGGAGATCCTCCCGCTGGGCGAGCGCGGCGAGATCGTGCTGCGCAGCCCCTCGATCCTCACGGCCTACTGGCGGCGGCCGGACGCCACCGACGACGCGATCCGCGACGGCTGGCTGCACACCGGCGACACGGGGTTCATCGACGAGGCCGGCTGCCTGCACTATCTCGTGCGCAACAAGGACATGATCAAGGTCAACGGCATGAGCGTCTTCCCGGCGGAGGTCGAGGCGTACCTGTGCCGCCACGACGACGTCGAGGTCGCCGCCGTCGTGCCCCGACCGGATCCCGACAAGGGCCAGGTCCCGGTCGCCTTCGTGAAGGCGGTCGCCGGCCGCGACATCGACCCGGACGCGCTGCGCGCCTGGGCGAAGACGCAGATGGCCACCTACAAGGTCCCGGAGATGCGCGTCGTCGACGAGTTCCCGATGACCACCACGGGGAAGATCAAGAAGGCCGAGCTGGCCGCGCAGACCCAGGACCGGACGTGAACGCCGGCACCGCCGGGCGGGAGGCCGAGGGCACCGCCAAGCGGGTCAGCGACAGCGCCTGGTTCGGGGTGCTGGTGATGGCCGGGCTGGTCGCCGTCGGGATCGTGCACTGCCTCATCGGCGTGCTCGCGCTGCAGATGGCGTGGACCGGCTCGCCGGACAAGCAGGCCGACCAGAAGGGCGCGCTGAGCGCCATCGCGTCCAACCCCGTGGGCGGCGTGCTGCTGTGGATCGTCGCGATCGCGCTGATCGGGCTGGTGCTCTGGAAGCTCACGCAGGCGTGGTGGGGCTACGGATACGTGCCGAAGAAGAGCAAGCGGGTGCGCAAGCGGATCGGTGCGGGCGGCGCCGCGGTCATGTACCTCGTCCTGGCCATCACCGCCATCCGGTTCAGCGTCGGCGACTCGGGAAAGTCCAGTGACCAGCAGCAGCAGACCCGAGTCGGTGAGCTGCTCTCGAAGCCGTTCGGGCAGGTCGTCGCCGTGGTGGTCGCCGCCGCCGTCGTCGGCTACGGGATAGTGCTGATCAAGCGCGGGGTGAGCGCGTCGTTCCTCGACGACTACGAGGGCCACCCCTCGGACGCCGTCAAGCGCTTCGGCCAGGTCGGGTTCATCGCCAAGGGGATCGGTGTCGGCCTGATCGGCGTGCTGCTCGGCTGGGCGGCGTGGAGCTACGACCCGAAGAAGGCCGCCGGCCTCGACGGCTCGCTGCGGCTGGTCAAGGAGCAGACCGCCGGGCCCATCATGCTGACCCTCATCGCGGCCGGGCTCATCGCGTACGGGCTGTACTGCTTCGGCTGGTCGAGGCACGCCCGCCGATAGCGTCGCGAACGACGAAGGGGGCGGCCGTCGACGACGGCCGCCCCCTTCTCGCGTATGAGATCGTCCTAGTCGAGGACCTTGCCCTTGGACTCCGTCAGCGTCAGCACTGTGATGAACGCGATGACCGCGCCGATCGCGACGTACCAGAAGAACAGATGGCCCTGGCCGCGGTCACCGAGGAACTGGATGACCAGGGGTGCGGTGCCGCCGAACACGGCGACGGTGAGGTTGTACCAGGCACCGATGCCGAGCCCGCGCAGATGCGTCGGGAACAGCTCGCTCATGATCGCCGGCGCGATCGACGACAGCATCGAGTAGAGGAACAGCCCGACGGTGAAGACGACGAGCATGTTGCCGAAGCCGGGACCGATCAGCGTGGACAGCGGCACGATGACCACCGCCGTGGCCGCCGACCAGAACAGCAGCTGCGGCTTGCGCCCGATCCGGTCCGACAGCCAGCCGAACGGGTACTGGGCGGCGATGAACACCATGGTGGCGATCGACAGCGCCCAGAACACGTCGCCGGCGTCCGCGCCCTTGACCTTCACGGCGTACGGCGTGACGGCCGAGAAGAACGTGTAGTAGCACAGCGTCGACAGCAGCGTGAAGCCGATGATCTGCATGACCTGCTTCGGGTGCTCGCGCAGCGTCATCATCAGCGGGGACTTGGTGTTCGCCGCGATCTCCTTGTTCTCCTCGAACTGCTCGGTCTCGGCCATGTCGCGACGCAGCCACAGGCCGACCAGGCCGAGCGCGGCACCGATGACGAACGGGATGCGCCAGCCCCACGAGTCCAGCTGGTCCGCGGAGAGCGTCTTGGCGAACCAGGTGCCCAGCAGCGAGGCGATGAGCACCGACGAGCCGGTGGAGATGTAGAAGAAGGCGGAGTAGCGCCCGCGGCGCTCCGGCGGCGCGATCTCGGCCAGATAGGCCGAGGCGTTGGAGACCTCGCCGCCGAGCGACATGCCCTGCCCGATGCGGGCGAGCAGCAGGAGGATCGGCGCGAGCCAGCCGACCGCACTGAAGGTCGGCAGGATGGCGATGAGCAGCGAGCCGCCGGCCATCAGCAGGATGGTCAGCATCATGGCCTGCTTGCGCCCGCGACGGTCGGCGTACCGGCCGAGGATGAACCCGCCCAGCGGGCGGAAGAAGAAGGCCAGCGCGTAGGTGGCGAAGGTGCCGAGCAGGGCCGCCGCCTCGTTCTCCGCGGGGAAGATCTGCGTCGCGAAGTAGATGGAGAAGGTCGCGTAGACCGTCCAGTCGTACCACTCGACCGCGTTGCCGACGCTCGCCGCGATCAGCGTGCGCAGCGGCAGCTTGTGCTTGACCCCCTCATGGTCCACGACGTCCAGGTCGTGCAGGAGGTGATGCTCTTTGCCAGTAGTCACAGGAGTCCTTCGCATAGGGGGGCCTGACCGCACTGATAGAGGAAATGTTTAGCACAGGTATGAAGCGCGTGTGGTGAACACGCTGGCATACGCTGGAGGGCCATGTCCCGTCGTCGTGCCCGCCGAACGCCGCACCGGCTCACCGAATCCCAGGTCGAGCAGCGGCGTATCGGCGTACCTGCGATCGGCTATCCCCCGCAGCTGCCGGTGACGGCGCGCAAGGATGAGATCGCCGAGGCGCTCCGAAACCACCAGGTGGTGGTCATCGCCGGCGAGACCGGATCCGGCAAGACCACCCAGATCCCGAAGATCTGCCTCGAGATCGGCCGGGGAGTCCACGGCCAGATCGGGCACACCCAGCCGCGCCGGCTCGCGGCCCGCACCGTCGCCGAGCGGATCGCCGAGGAGCTCGACGTCGAGATCGGCCGGGAGGTCGGCTACGCGGTCCGCTTCACCGACAAGGTCAGCCGCGACAGCTACGTCAAGGTGATGACCGACGGGATCCTGCTGGCGGAGATCCAGCGCGACCGGCTGCTGAGCCGCTACGACACCATCATCATCGACGAGGCGCACGAACGCAGCCTCAACATCGACTTCCTGCTGGGCTACCTCAAGATGCTGCTGCCCCGCCGGCCGGACCTCAAGGTCGTCATCACCTCGGCGACCATCGACCCGCAGGCCTTCAGCCGGCACTTCGGCGACGCTCCGGTCATCGAGGTGTCCGGCCGCACCTACCCGGTCGAGATCCGGTATCGCCCGCTGGTCGACCCGGACCGTCCGGAGGCGCCGGAACGTGATCTGGTCCAGGGCGTCATCGACGCCTGCCACGAGCTGTCGGGCGAGGACCCGGGAGACGTCCTGGTGTTCCTGTCCGGGGAGCGCGAGATCCGGGACGTCGCCGACGCGCTGCGCGAGCTGGACCTGCCTCGCACGGAGGTGCTGCCGCTGTACGCGCGGTTGTCGGCCGCCGACCAGCACCGGGTCTTCGGCGCCCACAGAGGTCGCCGCATCGTGCTCGCGACCAACGTGGCCGAGACGTCCCTGACGGTGCCCGGCATCAAGTACGTCGTGGACGCCGGAACCGCCCGCATCTCTCGCTACTCGCACGCGACGAAGGTCCAGCGGCTGCCGATCGAACGGATCTCCCAGGCTTCGGCGATGCAGCGCAGCGGCCGGTGCGGCCGCACCGCGGACGGCATCGCCATCCGGCTGTACAGCGAGGATGACTTCGACTCGCGGCCGGTCTTCACCGACCCGGAGATCACCCGCACGAACCTGGCGGCGGTCATCCTGCAGATGATCTCCGCGCGCCTGGGCGACATCGAGACGTTCCCCTTCATCGAGCCGCCCGACAAGCGGAACATCAACGACGGGATGGCGCTGCTGCAGGAGATCGACGCGATCCGGCGCGCCGACGGCGCGGTGACGCTCACGGCGATCGGGCGGCAGGTGGCGGCCCTGCCCATCGACCCGCGGCTCGCGCGGATGATCGTCGAGGCCGCTCGGCGCGACGCCACGCTGGCGGTGATGGTGGTCGCGGCGGCCCTGTCGATCCAGGACCCCCGGGAGCGGCCCGCCGACCACGAGGCCCAGGCGGACCAGAAGCACGCCCGGTTCGTCGACAAGACCTCCGACTTCCTCGGTCTGCTCAACCTGTGGCGGTACCTGCGCGAGCAGCAGCGCGAGCTGTCGTCGTCGGCCTTCCGGCGCATGTGCAAGGCCGACTACATCAACTACGTCCGCGTCCGGGAATGGCAGGACCTCGTCGCTCAGCTCCGCGAGATCGGGGCGACCGCGGGCATCCACACCTCGTCGAGCCGTCCCGGCGACGACGAGGTGCACAAGTCGATCCTCACCGGGCTGCTGTCACAGATCGGCATGCAGGACGTCCGCAACAAGCGGGAGTACGTCGGGGCGCGCGGGACCCGGTTCGCGATCTTCCCGGGATCGGCGCTGTTCAAGAAGAACCCGCCGTACGTGATGTCCGGCGAGCTCGTCGAGACCTCGCGGCTGTGGGCCCGCGACAACGCCCGGCTGGACCCGGCGTGGGTCGAGGAGGTGGCCGGACACGTCCTGAAGCGCTCCTACAGCGAGCCGCACTGGGAGCGGCGACGCGCGGCCGTCGTGGCCACCGAACGCGCGACGTTGTACGGCGTGCCGATCGTCGCCGACCGCAAGGTCAACTACGGGCGGATCGACCCGGTCGCCGCGCGGGAGATCTTCATCCGGCAGGCGCTCGTGGAGGGTGACTGGGAGACCCGGCACCAGTTCTTCCAGCGCAACCGCGATCTGCTGGCGAAGGTCGGCGAGCTCGAGGACAAGGCGCGCCGCCGTGACCTCGTGGCCGACGACGAGTCGCTGTTCGCGTTCTACGACGCCCGCCTGCCCGGCGACATCGTCTCGGGACGGCATTTCGACAAGTGGTGGAAGCACGAGCGCCACCGAACGCCGCAGCTGCTCGACTTCACCGCCGCCGACGTGCTGCGGGACGGCGTCGACCGGCCCGGAGAGGCGGACTTCCCGGACGTCTGGCGCGACGGCGCACGGCCCCTGGAGCTCACCTACAGCTTCGAGCCGGGCGCGATCGACCCCGCCGAGCGCGAAGTCGCCGACGGCATCTCGATCGACATCCCGCTGGTGTCCCTGCCGCAGACCGCCCCCGAGGACTTCCAGTGGCTGGTGCCGGGACGGCGCGAGGAGCTGGTGACCGCGCTGATCAAGTCGCTGCCCAAGGCCATCCGTCGCAACGTGGTGCCGGCCCCCGACCGCGCCCGCGCCGCCCTCGAGACCATCTCGCCGGACGACGGGCCGCTGCTTCCTCAGCTGGCCGCCGAGCTCCGCCGGCTGACCGGAGCCGCGGTGCACGAGAGCGACTTCGACTGGTCCAAGGTGCCCGACCACCTGCGAATGACCTTTCGTGTCGTCGACGAGACCGCCCAGGTGGTCGGCGCCGGCAAGGACCTGGACGCGCTGCGCGAGCGCCTCGGCGGCGCCCAGCGCGCCCAGGTGGCGGTGGTGGCGCGCAGCGCGGAGCGGACCGGTCTCACGTCGTGGAGCGTCGGGACGATCGACCGGTCCGTCGACCTGCAGACCAAGCACGGGCCCGTCCCTGGCTACCCGGCGCTGGTCGTCGAGGGCGACCAGCTGGCGCTGCGGGTGCGGCACTCCCCCGCGTCCGCGGAGGACGCGATGCGCGGCGCGGTCGGCTGGCTGCTCGTGCGCGAGCTGCCGTCGGTCGGCAGCCAGGTGACGCGGGCCCTGAGCCCTCAGCAGAAGGTGGCGCTCACGCAGGCGCCGCACGCCTCGGCCGCCGCGCTGTACGCCGACGTGCAGCGGGCGGTGGCGCGCGCGGCGATCGACCGGGCCGGCCTGCCGTGGGACGAGCCGGCGTACGCCGCCCTGCGCGCCGACGCACGCTCCCACCAGGTCGCCGACACGCTCACCGCGATGGAGCGCACGGCGGCCGTCCTGGAGGCGAAGATGGCCGCCGACACCGCACTCGACGGCGTCCGCCGCGTCGCGAGCGTCGCGGTCGCCGTGGCCGACATCGATCGCCAGCTGGAGTTCCTCGTGCCGCCGGGGTTCGTCGCGCGGCACGGCATCGCCCGTCTGCCGGACATCACGCGGTACCTGCGCGGCGTCGCCGTCCGCGTCGGGCGGCTGCGTGAGAACCCGCCGCGTGACCGGCTCTCGATGCTCGAGGTGCACGATCTGCTCACCGAGTACGCCGAGCTGGCCGCGGCGTTTCCGGCCGACGAGCCGCTGCCGGCCGACCTCACCGAGATCCGGTGGATGATCGAGGAGCTGCGGTTGTCGCTGTTCGCGCAGGTGATCAAGCCGAGGTACTCGGTGTCCGCGGCACGGGTGCGCAAGGCGATGGACCGCATCTGATCCGCCGCCGGGGTCTCAGCCGAGGCTGTCGAGGTACAGCTTGACCGCGAGCCCCAGCCCCAGGATGCCGATGACGATCCGCAGCGGCCGCTCCGGCGTCCGGCGCACCAGCTTCGGTCCGAGATATGAGCCGATGATGCCGCCCACCGCCACGCAGGCGGCCGCGCCCCAGTGGATGTGGCTGATGAGCACGAAGCCCATCGTGGCCGCGAAGTTGGACGCGCCCAGCAGGACGTTCTTCTCCGCCGCGCTGTACGCCAGCCCGTCGTCGGTGGTCAGCATCAGCCAGGCCAGCAGCACGACACCGGCGGCGGCGCCGAAGTAGCCGCCGTACACGGCGATCGCGGCGAGCACGATCCAGAACGCCGGGCCGGCGGAGTGCAGCTTGCGGCCGCTGGAGATCGCCCAGCCCTGCACGCGATCGCGGGCCATCAGCAGGATCGACGCCCCGGCGATCAGCCACGGCACCACGGACTCGAAGCTTCCCGGCGGGCTGTGCACCAGCAGCCACGCGCCGGTGGCGCCGAACACCAGGAATACTCCGATGCGCGGCCACAGCCGGGACCAGGTCCCGCCGAGCTCGGGCCGGGTCGAGGCCAGCGAGCCGATCGTGAAGGTCATGATCGCCGTCGTGTTCGTGACGTTCGCCAGCACCGGGGGCAGCCCGAACGCCAGCAGCGCGGGGTAGCTCGCGAGCGAGGCGAGCCCGGCGGTGGAGCCCAGCAGCCCGGCGCCGAGACCGGCCATCGCGAGCCCGAGAACGGCGAGCAGGGACATCGGTGCAGGGGCCTCCTCCGTGCGCGATCGTCGTGGCGTTAAGTTAGCAGTGCAAATGACACCGGGAACGGAGCCACCATGCCCAACTCCCGACGGGAGCGCTCCGCCGCACACGGCTTCTGGACCTACTCGGCGGTCTTCACGCTCGTGATGGTCGTAGCCAGCACACCGAGCCCGCTCTATCCCCTGTACCAAGAGAAGTTCGGGTTCTCCGCCGCCGTCCTGACCATGGTCTTCGCGATCTACGTCGTGGGGATGCTGGTCACGATGCTGACCGCCGGGTCGCTGTCGGACCACATCGGACGTCGTCCGGTGATGCTGCTGGGCATCGGGCTGGTCGCCGTCGCCACCGTCGTGTTCGCGACCGCCGGGTCGACCGCGTGGCTGCTCGTCGCGCGCGCCGTCCAGGGCGTCGGCACCGGGCTGGTCAGCGCGACGGCGAGCGCCGGCACGCTGGACACCAACCCGCCCGAGCATCCCGGCGCGGCGGCCGTGGCCAGCAACGTGGTGCCGTCGGTGGGCCTGGCGACCGGCGGACTGCTCGCGGGCGTGTTCGTCGAGGCCTTCCCCGCGCCGCTGCAGCTCGTGTGGTGGGTGCTGCTCGGCGTGCTGCTGCTGTGCGCCCTGGCGATGCTCGGCGTCACCGAGACCTCCGCGCTGCGCCCCGGCGCGCTGGCGTCGCTGCGGCCACGGGTGGGCATCCCGGCGCACCTGCGCTCGCGCTTCCTGGTGGCGGCGCCGTGCTGGGCGGCCTGCTGGGGCACCGGCGGGATCTACCTGGCGCTCGGCACGTCGATGGTCAAGTCGGTGCTGGGCATCGACAACGCCCTCGTCGGCGGACTCGCCATCGCCGCCCTGTGGGTGCCGGGAATCGCGGCGCCGTTCATCGCGCGCAGCTGGACCTACCTGCGGATGATGTGGCTCGGGGCGGCCTGCCTGGGGGCCGGGATGGTCAGCATGGTGCTGTCCTTCCGCGCCGTGGCGCCGGTGCCGTACTTCATCAGCACCGCCCTCATGGGCTTCGGCTTCGGGATCCTGCAGACGTCGTCCTACGGCACGGTGGCCAGCCACATCCGCGGCGGTGAGCGCGGCGCGGTCGTCTCGACGTTCTTCGTGATCAACTACGTCGCGTTCAGCGCGCCCGCGGTGGTGGCGGGCTTCCTCACTGCGCGGCTGGGCCTGCAGCACGCGAGCGAGATCGCGGCGGGCTGGGTCGTCCTGCTGTGCGCCATCGCGCTGGTGCAGACGGCCCTCCGCCGCGACCTCGTGACGCGCTGAGCGCTCAGTCGACGAGCGCCTGGTAGACCAGACCCTTCAGCTCCGAGCGGATCGGGTAGGTGCTCGAGGGCAGCAGCTGGGTCATGAAGACCACCGTCAGGTCCTCCAACGGATCGATCCAGAAGGCGGTGCTCGCGGCACCGCCCCAGGCGAACTCGCCGACCGAGCACACGGCGCCGTACTTGACCGGGTCCATCACCACGGAGAAGCCGAGCCCGAAGCCCACGCCGTCGTAGCGGGTCTCGGCGAACAGCTTGATGCCGACCTCTTCCAGGTCCTGGTCGCCCGGCAGCGAGTTCTGCACCATGAAGTCCAGCGTGCGGCTGCCCAGGAGGCGCTCCCCGCCGAGCTCGCCGCCGCGGCGCAGCATCTCGCAGAACTGCGAGTAGTCGGCCGTGGTGGAGCTCAGACCGCCGCCACCGGAGAGGAACTCCGGCTGCTTCTTGATGGCGTCCCCGAACGCGTCCAGCCGAGCCGCCTTGCCGTCCGGGCCCGGGCTGTACAGCGCCGCGAGCCGGTCGAGCTTGTCGTCGGCCACCTGGAAGGCGGTGTCGGTCATGCCGAGCGGGTCGAAGATCCGCTCCTGCATGAACACGTCGAGCGACTTCCCGGAGGCCACCTCGACGACCCGCCCGAGCACGTCGGTCGAGACGCTGTAGTTCCACCGGGTGCCCGGATCGAACCGCAGCGGCATCGACGCCCAGGCGTCGCAGGCGCCGGCCAGGTCGACGCCCGGCGGCGTGCCCCATTCGTAGCCGTTGTTGCGGTAGATCTCGTCCTGCACGTGGATGTGGTGGAACCCGTAGGTCAGGCCCGACGTGTGGTTCATCAGGTGCCGGATCTCCATCTTGGTGCCGGCCGGCCGGGTCACCGGCTTCAGCGCGTTGCCGGCGAGGTAGACCTGCGGCTCGGCGAACGCCGGGATCAGCTCGGCGACCGGGGTCGTCAGCTCGAACGCGCCCTCCTCGTAGAGCATCATCGCGGCGACCGTCGTCAACGGCTTGGTCATCGAGTAGATGCGGAAGATGGTGTCGTCCTCCACCGGCGTGCCCGCCTCCACGTCGCGCTGCCCGTAGGACGAGAAGTGCGCGACCTCGCCGTGCCGGGCGACCTGGACCTGCCAGCCCGGCAGCCGGCCGTCGTCGACGTACTTCTTGAGGTGGTCATCGATTCTGGTGAGCCGCTTGGCATCGAAACCCAGCGTGCTCGGATCGGTCGCGCCCATCGCATCCTCCGAGGCCGTTAGTAGTGCGCAGTAGTTTCCTGATCGTGCCAGTCAACGTACGGTGTGGCAATGACGCGTCGCGATGCCCTGCTCGCCGCCTTCGTGGCCGCCGTCTGGGGCATCAACTTCGTCGTGTCCGCGCTGATGCTGCGCCACCTCTCGCCGTTCCTGTTCACCGCGATCCGGTTCTTCCTCGTCGCCGTCCCGGCGATCTTCCTGGTCGGTCGGCCGACCGCCGGCTGGAAGCCGACCGTGCTCGTGGGGCTGTTCATCGGCTGCCTGCAGTTCGGCCTGATGTTCTGGGCGATCCGCCTCGGCCTGCCGGCCGGGCTGGCGTCGCTGCTCATCCAGTTCGTCACCGTCTTCACGCTGATCCTCGGCGTCCTCGTGCTCAAGGAGCGGCCGACCCGCCTGCAGCTGCTCGGCGTGCTGGTGGGCCTCGCGGGCCTCGCGCTGATCGGTGTCGCGCGGCAGGGCTCGGCGTCGATGCTGCCGTTCTTCATGGTGCTGGTCGCCGCGCTGGGCTGGGCCGCGGCGAACGTGACGGTCCGCAAGTCCGGCGAGCAGTCGGGGCTGGCCATCTCGGTGTGGTCCGCCCTGGTGCCGATCGTCCCGATGCTGCTGGCCGCGTTCGCGCTGGACGGGGCGGACGGGGTGCGGGCGCAGGTCACGTCGATCGACTGGCCGATGGTCGGCGGCTTCGTGTTCACCTCGTGGATCGCGACGCTGGGCTGCTTCGCCATCTGGATGAACCTGATGAAGCGCTACCCGACCGCCGCGGTCACGCCGTGGTCGCTGTGCACCCCGCCGGTCGGGATGCTCGCGGGAGCGATCGTGCTGCACGAGCTTCCGCAGCCCGTCGAGTGGGTCGGTGCCGCCATCGTCCTGCTGGGCATCCTCGTGGCCTCCGCCGGCGGCATGCGGCTGCCCGGGCGGCGGCGCACCCGGGACCGGCCCACCCCCGCGGCCGTCGGGGACCCGCGCGGATGAGCGCTGCCGGACGCTTCGCGCCCAGCCCCTCGGGCGACCTGCACGTCGGGAACCTCCGCACGGCGGCGCTGGCGTGGCTGGCCGCGCGCGCCACGCACCGCCGCTTCCTCGTGCGCGTCGAGGACCTCGATGCGCAGCGCAGCCGGGCCGACGTGGCCGCCCGGCAGCTCGATGACCTGCGGGCGATCGGCCTGACGTGGGACGCCGAGCCGGTGCTGCAGTCGAGCCGGCACGCGGCGTACGCCGCGGCCCTGGCCGTGCTCCGCGACGGCGGCGACACGTACGAGTGCTACTGCACGCGCCGGGAGATCCGGGAGGCGCAGTCGGCTCCGCACGCCGGCGCGGGGCGCTATCCCGGCACCTGCCGCACCCTGTCCGCCGCCGACGGGGCGGCGTTGCGCGCAGCCGGGCGACGCCCGGCGCTGCGGCTGCGCGGCGCGGACGTCGGGCACCGGTGGGACGACCTCGTCCTCGGGCCGTGCCGCGGGGTCGTCGACGACGTGGTGCTCGCCCGCGCCGACGGCTCCGTCTCGTACAACCTGGCGGTCGTCGTCGACGACCTCTGGCAGGGCGTCGACCAGATCGTGCGGGGGGACGACCTCGCCGAGCAGACGGCGACCCAGCTGCACCTGGCCGGCCTGCTGGGCGGCGGCACGGCCGCCGACGCGGTCGAGTACGGCCACGTCCCGCTGGTGGTCAGCACCGCCGGGTCGCGGCTGGCCAAGCGGGACGGCGCCGTCACGCTGGCGGATCTGGCCGCCGCGGGGGTGCCCGTCGCGGACGTCGTCCGGCGCATCCTCGCCTCGTGCGGCCGCGCCGTCCCGGAGGGCGCGCGCACCCTCGATGCCGCAGTGGCCGGCTTCGACGTGTCGGCGCTGCCCCGTGCGCCGTGGGTCTTCGTGCCGCCGGTGGGTTGCTAGAATCTCCGGCGTCATGACGCGTTGGGGCAGCAACGCGAACCGCGCTCGTACCGAAGGACACCGCACACATGAGTGCCCCAACCCTCCCGTCGGACCGCCCAGGCCGGGTCGCCGCGACCACGTCGCGCACCGGGTACTACGCCGTGGTCACCACCGTCTTCTGCGCGCTGCTGCTGATCTCGAACGTCGCAGCGACCAAGCCGCTGGAGATCGGCGGGCTCATCCTCGACGGAGGGGCGATCCTGTTCCCGCTCACCTACGTGCTGGGCGACGTCCTCTCGGAGGTGTACGGCTTCGGTCGCGCCAAGCGGACCATCTGGCTCGGGTTCGCGCTGGGCGCGCTGGCCTCGGCGTGCTTCTGGGCCGTCGACGCGCTGCCCGCGCCCGACTGGGGACGTCCGAACGGCGACGCGTTCCACCTGGTGCTCGGGTTCGTGCCGGCCATCGTGCTGGCCTCGCTGTGCGGGTACCTCGCCGGCCAGTTCCTGAACTCGTGGGTGCTGGTGAAGATGAAGGAGCGCACCGGCGAGCGGAGCCTGTGGAGCCGGCTGGTCGGCTCGACGGTGGTGGGCGAGCTGGCGGACACGGCGATCTTCTGCCTCATCGCCACCGCGATCGGCCCGTTCATCTGGGCGGAGTTCTGGAACTACTTCCTCGTGGGCTACCTGTTCAAGTGCGCGGTCGAGATCGTCATGCTGCCGGTCACCTACCGGGTGATCGCCTTCATGAAGCGGCACGAGCCGTCGTATCGCCCGGCCGTGGAGTCGTGAGTGCCGAGCCCTCCGAGTTCGGCTTCGAGGTAGGCGCGCGCCTCGAGCACGGGCGGCTCGGGCGCACCGGCACCATCCGGACACCGCACGGCGAGATCCGGACCCCGGCGTTCATCGCGGTCGGCACGAAGGCCACCGTCAAGACCGTCACGCCCGAGCAGGTCACCGGGCTCGGCGCCCAGGCCGTCCTGGCGAACGCCTACCACCTGTACCTGCAGCCCGGCCCGGAGGTCGTCGACGAGGCAGGCGGCCTCGGGGCGTTCATGAACTGGCCCGGCCCGACGTTCACCGACTCCGGTGGCTTCCAGGTGATGTCCCTCGGCGTGGGCTTCAAGAAGGTCCTGGCGATGGACGCCAAGGGCATCGCGGACGACGACGTCATCGCCGAAGGACGCGATCGCCTGGCGCACGTCGACGACGACGGGGTGACGTTCAAGTCCCACCTCGACGGATCCATGCACCGGTTCACCCCCGAGGTGTCGATGCAGATCCAGCATCGGCTCGGCGCGGACATCATCTTCGCCTTCGACGAGTGCACCACCCTGATGAACACCCGCAGCTACCAGGAGCGGTCCCTCGAGCGCACCCACGCGTGGGCGCAGCGTTGCGTGGCCGAGCACGAGCGCCTCACCGCGGTACGCGCCCAGCACCCGTACCAGGCACTGTTCGGCGTCGTCCAGGGAGCGCAGTACGAGGATCTGCGGCGCAAGGCCGCGCGGGACCTCACCCACCTCGGCTTCGACGGGTTCGGCATCGGCGGCGCGCTGGAGAAGGAGAATCTCGGGACGATCGTCCGGTGGGTGAACGAGGAGCTTCCCGAGGACAAGCCGCGGCACCTGCTCGGCATCAGCGAGCCCGACGACCTGTTCGCCGCGATCGAGAACGGCGCCGACACCTTCGACTGCGTCTCGCCGTCGCGGGTCGCCCGCAACGCCGCCGTCTACTCCCCCGACGGCCGGTTCAACATCAACACCGCCCGGCACAAGCGCGCGTTCGCGCCCATCTACGACGGCTGCGACTGCTATACCTGCCAGAACTACTCGCGGGCGTACATCCATCACCTGTTCAAGGCCAAGGAGATGCTCGCCCTCACGCTGTGCACGATCCACAACGAGCGCTTCATCTGCCGCCTGGTCGACGACATCCGGGCGAGCATCGCCGACGGCCGCTACGAGGACCTGAAGGCCGACACCCTCGGCCGCTACTACGCGACCTGACCATTCGCGACCGCCGCCGTCGCAGTCCTCCAGCAGCGTGGCTCTCCCCCGGTCGTCGAGCGAGCCGGAGCGCCAGCGGAGGCGACGTCGAGACGTGGTGCGGTGGATTGCCGGCTTGCGGCGTCTCGACGTCGCTCGTTCCTCGCTCGCTCGACGACCGTGTGGGGCCGACGATCAGTGGGCCCGACGACCGTACGGGTGGCTGGGTCGCCGCGACCGGCCGCGGAGCCGGTCGTCGAGCGCGAGGGGCTCCGTTCCACGGGCGTCGAGCGCGAGGGGCTCCGTTCCACGGTCGTCGAGCGAGCCGGAGCGCCAGCGGAGGCGACGTCGAGACGTGGTGCGGTGGATTGCCGGCTCGCGGCGTCTCGACGTCGCTCGTTCCTCGCTCGCTCGACGACCGTGGGGGCCCGATGGCCGTGGGGTTGACCGACGACGCTCGAGCGGGGACGGTCGTCTCTCGAAGGATCCGCGACTAGGTCATCGATTCGCCGAGGGCGAGGTCCAGGTCACGCCGCGCGCGCCGTTCGTGGGTGTACCGGGTGACCAGCACCAGCCCGGCCCCGGTGATCGCCAGCCCGACGAGCGTGTACCAGTGGATCGGCTGGTCGAGGATGAGCCAGGCCGCGACCGCCGTGACGCCCGGCATCAGATAGAACAGGCTCGATGCCTCACCGGCCGACTGGTTCTGAAGGAAGTACAGCAGCAGGGTGATCGCGCCGAGGGTGTTCATGGTCGCCAACCACGACACGCTGAACACCACCGGCGCGCTCATCGGCAACCCGATGCCACCGTTGAGCAGCGCGATCGGCAGCATGCCCGCGGCGCCGACGAACAGCTGGATCGCGCCGCCGGAGCGCAGGTCCATGCGCATCCCGAAGCGGCGCTGGTACAGCGTCCCGGCGGCGATGCCCAGCGTGCCCACCACGGTCCAGACGATGGACGCCCAGCCGTCCCCGCCGCCGAACCCGAGCACCGTCGCCAGCAGCAGCCCCACGAAGCCCAGGACCGTCCCGACGGTCTGCATCCGGGTCAGCGGCTCGCCGAGCAGCCGCCACGAGCCGAGCGCCACCAGCAGCGGCATCATCCCCATGATCATCGCGGACAGGCTCGCGGAGATGCCGTACTCGAAGGCGAGGTAGGTGCCCGCGTACTGCATCGTCTGCAGCAGCAGACCGGTCGCGGCGAGGTCGCGCCACTCCCGGCGGGTCCGCGGCCACGGCGCCCGCATGGCGACCGCGAGCACGCTGAGCAGCGAGCCGGCGACGACGAACCGCCAGAACAGGATCGCAAACGGGTGCGCCGCGTCGGTGGCGATGCGGCCGACGATGAACCCGCTGCTGAACAGCAGCACGAAGGCGAGCTGCAGGAGCAGCACGAGCCACGGCGCCGGCGCGCGGGTGGGCGCGCCGGCGGCGCGGCTCGGAGTGGGCATGCGGCTACGCGACGTTGAACTCGTCGGGGTCCGGCCCGACGCGCATGCCGGAGGCCAGGCCGGCGATCGTGCCGAGGTCCGCCTCGTCGAGGTCGAAGTCGAAGATCGAGATGTTCTCGGTGGCGCGCGCCGCCTTGACCGTGCGCGGCAGGACGATGTTGCCGAGCTGCACGTGCCAGCGCAGGATGACCTGCGCGACGGTGCGGCCGTGCTTGTCGGCCACGCCCTTGAGGATCGCGTTGTTCAGGTGCTCGCCGCCGCGCGCGATCGGGCTCCACGCCTCGGTGGCGATGCCGTTCGCCGCGTGGTAGTCGCGGAGGGTGTTCTGCGGCAGCCACGGATGCAGCTCGATCTGGTTGACCGCCGGGACGACGTCGCTCTCCTTGCGCAGCCGCTCGAGGTGCGGCACGTGGAAGTTGGACACGCCGATCGCCCGGACGCGGCCGTCGGCGTACAGCTTCTCGAACGCCCGCCAGGTGTCCAGGTAGCGGTCGAGCTGCGGCGCCGGCCAGTGGATGAGGTACAGGTCGAGGTGCTCCACGCCGAGCAGCTCGAGGCTCGTGTCGAAGGCGCGCAACGCCTCGTCGTACCCCTGGTCGGAGTTCCAGCACTTGGTCGTGATGAACACCTCGTCGCGGTCGATCCCGAACTCGCGGATCGCCTCCCCGACGGCGGCCTCGTTCTGGTAGATCTTCGCCGTGTCGATATGCCGGTAGCCGGCGTCGAGGGCGTTGGTGACCGCCTGGCGGGTCTCCTCCGCGGGAACCTGGAAGACGCCGAAGCCGACCTGCGGGATGGCGACGTCGTTGTTGAGGGTGATGCTCGGTACGTTCGTGCTCGGCACGGTGCTCCTCTGGTGAAGTGGCTACGGTCGCTGCGGCCCCTGTGGCGGCGCCGACGGCGGCTGTCCACCGTACTCCTCGGGCTGCTCGCCGGGTTCGGGCAACGGCGCCGGCGGCGAGGTGAAGCCGGGATTGCCCGACAGGTTCGGCAGCTGCGGCATCGCCGGCGCGATCTTGTCGACCGGCTCGAGCTTGATGTCGGCCGCCTCGGTCGCGCTGGCCACCTGGTCCTTGAGCTGCGACTCGAACCAGTCGCCGGTGTCGATGGTGGACGTCGTGCGGGGTCCCTCGCTGTCCGGCAGGTTCGCGAACGACGACAGCTCCGCCTCGTCGACGCCGGTCATCTTGCCGAGCCCCTTCAGGGCGTTGGAGAACTCGCTGGGCACGATCCACACCTTGTTGGCGTCGCCCTGGGCGATCTGCGGCAGCGTCTGCAGGTACTGGTAGGCCAGCAGCCGCGGATCGGGGTTGCCGTCGTGGATGGCCTGGAAGACGGTCTCGATCGCCTTCGCCTGGCCCTGCGCCTGCAGATACCGCGCGGCCCGCTCACCCTCCGCGCGCAGGATCCGGGACTGCCGCTCCGCCTCGGCGGACAGGATCGCGGCCTGCTTCTGGCCCTCGGCGGAGAGGATCGCGGCCTGCTTCTGGCCCTCGGCGGTCCGGATCTGCGACTCGCGGTTGGCCTCCGCGCCCAGGATGACCGCCCGCTTGTCGCGGTCGGCCCGCATCTGCTTCTCCATGGAGTCCTGGATCGAGGCCGGCGGGTCGATGGCCTTGATCTCGACGCGCGCCACGCGGACGCCCCAGTTGCCGGTGGTGCCGTCCAGCACCGACCGCAGCTGCGCGTTGATCTCGTCACGGGAGATCAGCGCCTCCTCCAGGGTCATGGTGCCGACCAGGTTACGCAGCGTGGTGACGGTGAGCTGCTCGAGCGCCCCGCCGAGATCGGCGATGCCGTAGGTGGCCATCCGCGGCTCGGTGATCTGGTAGTAGATGACGGTGTCGATGCCGACCATCAGGTTGTCCTTGGTGATCACCGGCTGCGGCGGGAACGGGACCACCTGCTCGCGCAGGTCGATGGTGGAGCGCGCGCGGTCCACGAACGGCACCAGGAAGTGCAGCCCCGGGGTCAGCGTGCGGTTGTAGCGACCGAGCCGCTCGATGACGGTGGCGCGCGCCTGGGGAATGATCCTGATGGCCCGCGCGATGATCAGCACGATCAGTGCGGCGATCACGATCAGCACGACGACTCCGGCGTTCATCTGGCGCCCTCTTCCTCTAGATGTCGCGCGCATCGGCGGTGACCACCGCGTGCGCGCCCCTGATTTCCACGATCATGACGTTGGCGCCGACCTCGTAGACGTCGTACGGCAGCTGCGCGATCGCCGACCACTCGTCGGCGCCGACCTTGATCCGTCCGCCGTGCGTGTCGACCGTCTGGGTGACCACTCCTCCATGGCCGATGACCGCGTCGACGCCGTCGGCGATCTCCGGCTGGCCGCGCAGCAGCATCCGCTTGGCCCAGGGACGCACGCCGAGCACGAGCAGCAGCGAGACCACGCCGAACAGCACGAGCTGCAGCCAGAGCGCCGCCCCGGCCGCCGCGGCGATCGCCGCCGCCGCCGCGCCCCCGCCGACCATCAGCAGGAAGAAGTCGCCGCTGAGCACCTCGAGCCCGGCGCTCGACGCCGCTATGACCAGCCAGATCGCCCACGGTGACATGGCTCTATCCTGCCCGCTTCCCCTCGCGCCCGCACGGAAGGCGTGCGGCGCTACCGGGCGAGGTGCGCGTCACCGGTCTCGAAGATGAAGTCGATCAGCCGCTCGATCGACGAGATGAGCGGCGTCTCGACGTCCTTGTAGCTGGTGACCGCGCCGAGGATGCGCTTCCACAGCAGGTACTCCTCCGGTACGCCGAGCGCCTCGCACACCCCCTGCTTCCACGGCCGCCCCTTGGGGATCACCGGCCACGCGTCGATGCCGACGATGTGCGGCTTGACGGTCTGCCAGATGTCGACGTACGGGTGGCCCAGCACGAGCACGTTCGGGTCGCGCACCGCGGCCACGATGCGCGACTCCTTGGAGCCCGGGACCAGGTGGTCGACCAGCACGCCGAGGCGCCTGCGCGGCGTGGGCGCGAACTCCGCCACCACCGCAGCCAGGTCGTCGACGCCGTGCAGCGGCTCGACGACGATCCCCTCTGCGCGCAGGTCGGCGCCCCAGATCTTCTCCACCAGCGCGGCGTCGTGCACGCCCTCGACGTAGATACGGCCGGCCTGGGCGACCTTCGCCCGCGACCGCGGCTCGGCACGCGACCCGGAAGCAGTGCGCGGGGCGGCCGGTGCGCTCGGCGCCTGTGGACGGCGCAGCATGACCGACGCGCCCTCGAGCATGAACCCGGAGTGCTTGAGCGGGAACACCCGCCGCTTCCCGTCGCGGTCCTCGAGGGTCACGGTCTCCTTGCCGAACTCGATCACCGCACCGCAGAACCCGCTCACCCGATCCTCGAGGACCAGGTCGATCTCCACCGGGACCGACAGCGGCGCGGTGATCGCCTTCTTGGCGGTGATGTCGCGAGAGTAGGAATGTGAACGCACCCCGCGAGGCTACGTTCTCGCGCGGCGTCCCTGGGCTAGGCTCGCCGTCGTGCCAGGCTCTACCGCCGGACTGCTCGCCGCGTGGGCAACCGCCTACCTGCAGGGCGCCGTCCCCCTCGACGACGTGCTCGAGCACGTGCTCGGCCACAAGTCCTCCGCCGTGCGCCAGCAGGCCGCGACCATCGAGCGCGCGCCCTGGGAGCAGCCCGGCGAGACGGTCGTGCTGGTGCCGCCCGGCGACGCGCTGACCCTGTCCGAGCTGCTCATCGCGCTACGCGACCGGGGGGTGCGCAGGCTCGACGCCGCGTTCCCGATGGCCGGCGACGCCGCGGGTGTCGGTCCCGGGGCGGCGCTGGCTCCCGCCTACGCAGCGGGCAGCGCCGTCCTGCTCGAGCCGCTCGGCCTGGTGGCCGTCGTGACGCAGGAGACCGAGGACGCCATCGAGCTGACGCTCTTCACCAGCCGCTCGAGGGTCCAGTACGTGTCGGTCAGTGAGGCCGCCGCCGAGCTCACCGAGGCCATTCATCGATCTACGGCGATATTGACCGATCTCGATGTCGCTTCGTGGGACCCGCGCCTGGGGCGGGTGTCGCGGCGCGCGCTCGACGAGGTGGGCGCCCATCCCCTGCCCGCGGGCTGTCCGCCCCGGGCCAGCCACCTGCTGGTGCGTGCCCACCAGCTCGAGGTGCTGCTGAACGCGGCGGCCGCCGACCCGGGTGGCGGCGCGGTCAGCGGTCACGAGGCCGCGGCGCGCGACCGCGCCCTCGCGCCGTTGCGTCGGCAGATCGCCAGGGCGCTCACCGCGGCGTACAACAGCCTGCCGCACGAGTAGCGGGTCGCGAGCCGCGCTCAGCCGCGCGGGCGGCAGCAGCCCGCGAAGCAGCCCGAGCCGTCGACGCCGACGCCGGTGGCCCCCTGCAGCGGTGCGCAGTAGCTGGACACCTGGCGGTCGACGCCGATGCGCTCCTCGATCAGGTCGGCGTAGAGCGTGATGAACCGGTCGTCGTCACTGGCGGTCCCGGCCCGCGCCATGGCGAGCCCCAGCCGCTCGGCAACGCCCCGCGCCTCGGTGTCGAGGTCCCACACCACCTCCATGTGGTCGCTCACGAACCCGATCGGCGCGACGACGACGGCCTCGATCCCCTGGCCGGGCAGCGTCTCGAGATGGTCGCAGATGTCCGGCTCCAGCCACGGCACGTGCGGTGCCCCCGAACGGCTCTGCCAGGCCACGTCCCACGTGGCGGCGCCGACCCGGGACGCGACCTCGGCGGCGACCAGCTCGACCTGGCTGCGGTACAGGTCGCCGTCTGGGCCGCTCTCGTCGTTGGCCTTGACCGGCACCGAGTGCGCGGTGAGCACCAGGCGCGTGCGCTCGTCGAGGCCGGGCCGCCCCAGCTCGGCGAGGGCGCGGCGGACCGCGTCCGCGTTGATGTCCGCGAACGCATCGGTGTGGTAGATCTGCGGCAGCTTCTCCAGGCGCACGCGGTGCTGCGCCGCCGCCACCGCCGTCGCGATGTCGTCGTGGTACTGCCGGCAGGCGGAGTAGCCGCCGTACGCGCTGGTGGCCAGCACCAGCGCGGAGCGCACGCCGTCCGCCGCGCAGGCGGCGACCGTGTCCACCAGGAACGGCTCGGAGTTGCGGTTGCCCCAGTAGACGTGCAGGTCGTGGCCGCGTCGGTCGAGCTCCGCCTGCAGCCGCCGCTGGATCCCGCGGTTGATCTCGTTGATCGGAGACACGCCACCGAAGTGGAAGTAGTGCTCGCCGACCACCCGCAGCCGCTCGTCGGGGATGTTGCGCCCGGCCGTCACCCGACGCAGGAACGGCATCACCTCGTCGACGCCCTCCGGGCCCCCGAACGAGGCCAGGACGACGGCGTCGACGGCGCCGTCCATGCCGGTCACCTCAGGCGCCGACGGCGTGGTAGCCGCCGTCCACGTGCAGGAGCTCGCCGCTCGTCGCCGGGAACCAGTCGGACAGCAGCGCGACGCACGCCCGACCCGAGGGCTCGGTGTCGGTCACGTCCCAGCCCAGCGGCGCGCGCTGCTCCCAGGCCGTCTCGAAGGCCACCGAGCCGGGGATCGACTTCATCGCCATGCTGCGCAGCGGTCCCGCCGCGACGAGGTTGACCCGGACCCCCTTCGGGCCGAGCTCGCGGGCCAGGTACCGCGAGCAGCTCTCCAGTCCGGCCTTCGCCACGCCCATCCACCCGTACACCGGCCAGGCGGTGGTCGAGTTGTCGAAGTCGAGGCCCACCACGCTCGCCTTCTCGCCGAACAACGGCAGGCAGGCGTGCGCGAGCGCGGCGAATGACCACGTGGAGACGTGGAAGGCAGTCTGCACGTGCTCCCAGCCGGTGGCCGCGAAGTCGTCGCCGAGCGCCTCCTGCGGCGCGAAGCCGATGGCGTGCAGCACGCCGTCCAGGCCGTCGACGTGCTCGCGGACCCGGTCGGCGAGGGAGGCCAGCTGCTCGTCGTCGGTGACGTCGAGCTCGATGACCGGCGGCTCGGTCGGCAGCCGCTTGGCGATCCGCTTGGTCAGCGACAGCCCGCGGCCGAAGTTCGACAGCACGATCTGCGCGCCTTCCTCCTGGGCGATGCGGGCGGCCGCGAAGGCGATGGACGCCTCCGTGAGCACTCCGGTAATCAGCAGTCGCTTGCCTTCGAGCAGTCCGGGCATGGCTGGTCTCCTATCGCTGTGGATCGTCTGCGAGCCTAGTGGCCCATCCCGAGGCCGCCGTCCACCGGGATCACTGCCCCGGTCACGTACCCGGCCGCGTCGCCGCCGAGGAAGAGCGCCACGTCGGCGATCTCCGCGGGGCTCGCGTACCGGCCGAGCGGCACCTGCCCGAGGATCTCCTGCTGGCGCGCCTCGCTCAGCTCCGCGGTCATGTCGGTCTCGACAAAGCCCGGGGCGATCACGTTGGCGGTGATGCCGCGCGAGCCGAGCTCGCGCGCGATGGACCGCGCCAGACCCACCAGCCCGGCCTTGCTGGCGGCGTAGTTGGCCTGCCCGGGGCTGCCCATCAGGCCCACGACGGATCCGATGAAGATCAGCCGCCCCCAGCGCGCCCGGAGCATCTTGGACGAGGCGCGCTTTGCGACGCGGTACGCGCCGGTGAGGTTGGCGTCGAGGACGCCGGAGAACTGGTCCTCCTTCATCCGCAGCAGCAGCGTGTCGTCGGTGATCCCGGCGTTGCTGACCAGGATCTCGACCGGGCCGTGCGCCTGCTCGACCTCCTTGAACGCCGCGTCGACGGAGGCCTCGTCGGTGACGTCGCACCGCACCCCCAGCAACCCCTCGGGGGCGCCGGAACCGCGATGCGTCACCGCCACCTTGTGTCCGGCGGCGCTGAAGGCCTGGGCGATCGCGAGGCCGATGCCGCGGTTTCCCCCGGTGACGAGTACGGAGCGGGCGACGAACGAATCAGACACGGGCAGCACCTCAGGTGGGTCGGGCGGATGTGGTCCGCTCAAACGTACCTACAACAGGCGGTTGGACCACAGCAGGCTGGCCACGGCGCTGGCGAATGCCAGCACCAGCCCCCAGCCCACGAACCGGGTCGGCACCTCCTGGAACTTGTAGGTGTATCCGATCTGCTCTCCGATGTCCTGCCAGACCTTCGCGATCTCGCCGGCGGACTCGGCGTTGAAGTACGAGCCGCCGGTGTCCTGGGCGATCTGCTTCATCGTGTCGTTGTCGACCGGTACCGGGATCTGCTCGCCCTCGTGCTCGATGGTCCCGCCGTTGGTGCCGAAGGCGATGGTCGACACCGGGATCTTCGCCTGCTTCGCGGCCTCGACGGCGGTCCCGACGTCGCGGCCCACGGTCTTGAAGCCGTCGGACAGCAGGATGATGCGGGCCGCAGGGATCTTGCTCTGCTGGTCCTTCAGGCTGCTCTGGAACGTCTTGATGGCCTGCAGGCAGGCGAAGATCGCCTCGCCGGTCGCGGTGGCCTGGTCGAGCTCGAGCCCGTCGATCGCCACCTTGATGGCGTTGCGGTCGATGGTCGGCGGCTGCACGATCTGCGCGGCTCCGGCGAACGACACGAGACCCAGGTTGATGCCCTGCGGCAGCTTGTCGACGAAGTCGGTCGCGGAGTTCTTCATGGCGGTGAACCGGTCGGGCTTGATGTCCTTGGCCTCCATGGACAGCGAGACGTCCAGCGCCATGCACACCGTGGCCTCGTTGCGCGGCACCTTCACCTTGGTCGCCGGCTTCGCCATCGCGGTGGTGAAGCACACCAGCGCGGCGGCCATGAGGGCGAAGGCGAGATGGCGCCGCCACCCCGGACGCCGCGGCGCGACCTTCTCCAGCAGCGAGACGTTGGTGAACTTGGCGGCGTACCGCTTGCGCCGCAGCTGCATCAGCAGGTACAGCGCGGCGAGCGCGAGCACGCCGACGAACAGCAGGAGCCACATGGGCTCGAGAAACTTCATCGAACTACTCCTCCGACGGTGCCCCGGCGCCGGTGGGCGACGAAACGCATGATGTCGTGCAGCCAGTCGCGGTCGGTGCGCAACCGCAGCTGCGACGCTCCCGCGCGGCGCAGGCCGGTGGCGATCTCCGCGCGCTGGGCGGTCGCCTCGGCGGCGAACTGCTCGCGCACCGCGCGGCTGGCGGTCTGCACCTCGATCTGCCGGCCGGTCTCGGGGTCGGTGAGCATCACCAGCCCGACGTCCGGCAGCGTCAGCTCGCGTGGGTCGACGACCTCGACGGCGATGAGGTCGTGGCGCGCCTGCAGCCCGGTCATCGGCCGCACCCACGTCGGCTCGCCCAGGAAGTCGCTGATCGCCACGATCAGCCCCCGCTTGCGCTCCGGACGGCGCAGCTCCTCCAGCGAGGCACCGAGGTCGCCGCGGGTGCCTTCCGCGGCCGGCGGGGTGGCGATGATCTTGCGGATGATCCAGTCGCCGTGCGCCTTTCCCGGCAGCGCCGGGATCCGGATCGTCGTGTCACCGGTGGAGATGATCGCACCGATCCGGTTGCCGCCGTGCTGGGTGAGGTAGACGAACGACGCCGCGGCGGCGACAGCCAGGTCGCGCTTCTCGCAGTCGGCGGTGCCGAAGTCCAGCGACGGCGACAGGTCGATCACCAGCCACGTCTCGAGCTCCCGGTCGGCCACCGTCTCGCGGACGTGCGGGGTCGTCGTGCGGGCCGTCACGAACCAGTCCATCCGCCGGACGTCGTCACCCGGGTGATAGAGCCGGGACTCCCCCGGCTCGCTCCCCGGGCCGGGCACCAGCCCGAGATGGTTGCCGAACAGCAGCCCGTCGAGCTTGCGCCGGACGGTGAGCTCGAGCTTGCGCAGCACGACCTCGGCCTTCTCGTCGCGCACGCTCGGCGGGGCGGTGGTACGTCGGCTCATGGGGACGCGGTCGGCTGCTGGTGGCGCGCGAGCGGCGGCTGGCCGTGCGGCTGCTGCCAGCCGCTGGGGCGCGGGCCCTGGTTGCGCGCGGGTCGCGCGGTCACCTGCGGCACCGGTACCGCGCTGAGGATGCGGCTCACCACGTGGTCGGCGGGTACCGAGTCGGCCAGCGCGTCGTACGACAGCACCAGCCGGTGGCGCAGCACGTCGCCGGCCACGTCCAGGACGTCCTGCGGCAGCAGGTAGTCGCGTCCGCGCACGAGCGCGAGGGCCCGGCCGGCGGAGATGATGCCCAGCGAGGCGCGGGGGCTGGCACCGTAGGTGATCCAGGTGGCGACGTCGTCCAGGCCCAGGTCCTTGGGCGTGCGGGTGGCGAAGACGATCCGCACGACGTAGTCGACGAGGGCGTGGTGCACGAACACCTTGCCGGCCTGCCGCTGCAGCTCGAGCAGCTCGTCGATGCTCATCACCGGCTCGGCCACCGGCGGCTCGCTGCCCATCCGGTAGATGATCTCGCGCTCCTCCTCGACCGTCGGGTAGTCGACGTTCACCTTCATCAGGAAGCGGTCGCGCTGCGCCTCGGGCAGCGGGTACACGCCCTCGGACTCGATGGGGTTCTGGGTGGCCATCACCAGGAACGGCTGCGGCATCTCGTGGGTGACCCCGCCGATCGACACCTGCTTCTCGGCCATCACCTCCAGCAGCGCGGACTGCACCTTCGCCGGCGCCCGGTTGATCTCGTCGGTGAGCACGAAGTTCGCGAACACCGGCCCGAGCTCGGTGTGGAACTCGTCGGAGCCGGGCCGGTAGATGCGGGTGCCGACGATGTCCGCGGGCACCAGGTCGGGGGTGAACTGCAGGCGGGCGAAGGTCCCGCCGACCGATCGCGCCAGGGACTCCACGGCGAGCGTCTTGGCGACGCCCGGAACGCCCTCGAGCAGCAGATGCCCCTTGGCCAGCAGGCTGACGAGCATCCGCTCGATCAGCCGGTCCTGGCCGACGATCACCTTCTTGACCTCGAGCATCGCGCGGTCGAGCGCGTTCGTCGTACCGGTGGTCGTTGGGGTCGGGTTGGTCACCCATCCTCCTCGGGGCTGGCCGCGCGGCGGTTCCGGCGCAGCGCGTGGTCACGGGCGGTTGACGTCCGAGAGACATTATCGCCCCACATCGTCGGGTGACGGTGGGTGCTCAAGGACGACGTACAGCGACCGGCGGAGGTTCCCCGCCCGTGACCGCGGCCCGTCAGTTCACCTGCCGCTCGCGCCCCTCCCAGAACGGCTGGCGCAGCTTGAACTTCTGGATCTTGCCGGTCGCGGTGCGCGGGATCTCGTCCCGGAACTCCACGCTCGTCGGCGCCTTGTAGCCGGCCAGCTTCTCCTTGCACAGCTTGATGATCTCCTCGGCGCTCACCTCGGCGCCGGGCTTGGCGACCACCAGGGCCTTGATCGTCTCGCCCCACTTCTCGTCCGGGACGCCGATCACGGCGACCTCGTCGACGGCCGGGTGGCTGAAGATCGTGTCCTCCACCTCGATCGAGGAGACGTTCTCGCCGCCGGTGATGATGATGTCCTTCTTGCGGTCGGAGATGGTCAGGTAGCTGTGCTCGTCGATGCTGCCGCCGTCGCCGGTGTGGAACCAGCCGCCCTCCAGCGCCTCGGCGGTCGCGTCGGGGTTGTTCCAGTAGCGGTCGAGGACCACGTTGGCGCGCGTGAGCACCTCGCCGGAGTCGTCGATGGCCAGCTCCACGCCCAGGGCCGGCGAGCCGGCCTTCGCCAGCAGCGTGGCCTTCTCCTCGGACGTCTTGTCCAGATCCTCCCGGCGCAGCCGGTTGATCGTGATCAGCGGGGCCGTCTCGGTGAGGCCGTAGATCTGGTTGAACTCCCAGCCGAGGTCGTCCATGATCCGCTGAATGGTGCGGGTGGGCGGCGCGGCGCCGGCGACCACCAGCCGCATCTCGTCACGGCCCGGTACCTCGCCGTCCCAGTCGCCCGCGGCGTCCAGCACCGCGTTCCACACCGCGGGGGCGCCGCAGGCCAGGGTCAGACCGTGCTGCTGCACGCGACGCAGGATCTCCCCGCCGTCGACCTTGCGCAGCATGACCTGCGGGACGCCGAACGCCGTGGTCGAGAAGCCCATCCCCCAGCCGTTGCAGTGGAACAGCGGCAGGGTGTGCAGGTAGACGTCGCGGTCGGTGACGCCCATGTGCATCGCGAACGTCGTCGCGTTCACCCACAGCGACCGGTGGGTCTGCACGACGCCCTTGGGGTTGGACGTCGTGCCCGACGTGTAGTTGATGACCGCGGGCGCGTCCTCGTCCGGCTCCCACGGCACGGCCTCCCGCTCGTAGCGCAGCAGCGCCTCGTCGGACTCCTTGCCGATGACGAGCTTGTGCTTGGCGTAGACGGGACGCAGCGACTGCTCCAGCTCCTCGTCGACCAGCAGCACGCTGCAGCCGGCGTGCTCGACGATGAACTGCACCTCTTCGGGGCGCAGCCGGAAGTTGATCGGGACGTAGATCCGCCCGGACGTCGGCACCGAGTAGAACAGCTCGAACATCCGGCCGGCGTTGTGGCTGACGATCCCGACCCGCTCGCCCTGGCCGATGCCCAGCTCGTCGAGGCCGGCCTTGATCGCGCGGGCCCGCCGGGCCAGCTCGCCGTAGGTGATGTTCAGCGGAGGCGCGGGCTGGTTCGGCTCGTCGATGATGGCCGGACGGTCGTGGTACACCGCCTCGGCACGGTCGATGAAGTGCTGCAATGTCAACGGGACCCGCATTTGGTTCCTCCCAGTCAGCGTCGGGGCCGGCCGCGCGACCCACAGGTGTGCGCCGATTATCGCTGTCTCGCGCCCAGCACGCCACCTCGGTGGCGAGGCGGGTCAACCCGGAGTACACCTCGTATAGGGAGACTGGAAAGATGACGCGGGTGGGCGCATGTGCGTCCGTGAGTCGTGAGGAGAACGGTGTGACGAACCCGAGTAAGAACAGCCTCGATGCCAGGACGACCCTGAATGTCGGCGGCACCGACTACGAGATCTTCGATCTCGCCAAGGTCGAGGGGTCCGCGAAGCTGCCCTACAGCCTCAAAGTTCTGCTCGAGAACCTGCTGCGCACCGAGGACGGCGCCAACGTCACGGCCGCGCAGATCGAGGCCTTGGGCAAGTGGGATCCGGAGGCCGAGCCCTCCATCGAGATCCAGTTCACGCCGGCGCGCGTGATCATGCAGGACTTCACCGGCGTCCCGTGCGTGGTCGACCTCGCCACCATGCGCGAGGCGATGACCGCCCTCGGCGGCGACGCGTCCAAGATCAACCCCCTCGCGCCCGCCGAGCTCGTCATCGACCACTCGGTCATCGCCGATGTGTTCGGCCGCGCCGACGCCTTCGAGCGCAACGTCGACATCGAGTACGAACGCAACAAGGAGCGCTACCAGTTCCTGCGCTGGGGCCAGACCGCGTTCGACGAGTTCAAGGTCGTCCCGCCGGGGACCGGCATCGTGCACCAGGTCAACATCGAGCATCTCGCCCGCGGCGTGTTCGCGCGCAACGGGCAGGCCTACCCCGACACGCTGGTCGGCACCGACTCGCACACCACCATGGTCAACGGCCTCGGCGTCCTCGGCTGGGGTGTCGGCGGCATCGAGGCCGAGGCGGCCATGCTCGGCCAGCCGGTGTCCATGCTGATCCCGCGGGTCGTCGGCTTCAAGCTCTCCGGCGCGCTGCCGGACGGCGCCACCGCCACCGACCTCGTGCTGACCATCACCGAGATGCTGCGCCAGCACGGCGTCGTCGGCAAGTTCGTCGAGTTCTACGGCGACGGCGTGGCGTCGGTACCGCTGGCCAACCGCGCGACCATCGGCAACATGTCCCCCGAGTTCGGCTCGACCGCCGCGATCTTCCCGATCGACGAGGAGACGGTGCGCTACCTGCGCTTCACCGGTCGCTCCGAGGAGCACGTGAACCTGGTCGAGGCCTACTCCAAGGCGCAGGGCCTGTGGCACGACCCCTCCAACGAGGCCGTGTACTCCGAGTACCTCTCCCTCGACCTCGGCGACGTCGTCCCGTCGATCGCCGGGCCGAAGCGCCCGCAGGACCGCATCGTGCTCTCGCAGGCCAAGGAGGCCTTCCGCGAGGCGCTCCCGGCGTACGCCGAGGACCGCGAGGTCGACCCCGACCAGCCGCAGTCCAACGGCAGCTTCCCCGCCTCCGACCCGCCGTCGTCCGACAACGAGGCCGTCCAGGCGCCGATCGAGGACGGCGACCCGAGCGACCGTCCGTCGAAGAAGACCCAGGTCACCCTCGAGGACGGCACCTCCTTCGAGATCGACCACGGCTCGGTCGCGATCGCCTCGATCACCTCGTGCACGAACACCTCCAACCCGTCGGTGATGATCGGCGCGGCGCTGCTGGCCAAGAAGGCCGTCGAGCGCGGGCTCACCCGCAAGCCGTGGGTCAAGACCACCCTCGCGCCGGGCTCGCAGGTCGTCATGGACTACTACGATCGCGCGGGGCTCACCCCGTACCTTGAGAAGACCGGCTTCTACCTGGTCGGCTACGGCTGCACGACCTGCATCGGCAACTCCGGCCCGCTGCCGGACGAGATCTCGGCGGCGGTCAACGAGCAGGACCTCAGCGTCGTCTCGGTGCTGTCGGGCAACCGCAACTTCGAGGGCCGGATCAACCCGGACGTGAAGATGAACTACCTCGCCTCGCCCCCGCTGGTGGTCGCGTACGCGCTGGCCGGCACGATGGACTTCGACTTCGAGAACGACTCGCTCGGCGACGACACCGAGGGCAACCCGGTGTACCTGCGCGACATCTGGCCGTCGCCGCAGGAGATCGAGGAGGTCATCGACGCGGCCATCTCGTCGGAGATGTTCACCAAGGACTACGCCGACGTGTTCGCCGGGGACGACCGCTGGCGGGGCCTCGACACCCCCGAGGGCGACCTGTTCGAGTGGGACGAGGACTCCACCTACGTTCGCCGGCCGCCCTACTTCGACGGCATGCCGGCCGAGCCGGCGCCGGTGCAGAACATCACCGGGGCGCGGGTGCTGGCCAAGCTGGGCGACTCGGTCACCACCGACCACATCTCCCCGGCCGGCGCGATCAAGGCCGACTCCCCCGCGGGCAAGTACCTGCAGGAGAAGGGCGTCAAGCGCCTCGACTTCAACAGCTACGGCTCGCGCCGCGGCAACCACGAGGTCATGATCCGCGGCACGTTCGCCAACATCCGGCTGCGCAACCTGCTGCTGGACGGCGTCCAGGGCGGCTTCACGCGCAACTGGCTGGCCGACGGCGAGCAGACGACGATCTACGACGCCTCGGTCGCCTACCAGGAGGCCGGGATCCCGCTGGTCGTGCTGGCCGGCAAGGAGTACGGGTCCGGATCGTCGCGCGACTGGGCGGCCAAGGGCACCGCGCTGCTGGGGGTCAAGGCGGTCATCGCCGAGTCCTACGAGCGCATCCACCGCTCGAACCTGATCGGCATGGGCGTCATCCCGCTGCAGTTCCCGGCGGGGAAGACCGCCGACGACCTCGGCCTGACCGGCTCGGAGACGTTCGACATCGTCGGCATCGACAAGCTCAACGAGGGCCAGACCCCCAAGACGGTCACCGTGAAGGTGACCGGCGAGGGCGCGCCGACCGAGTTCGAGGCCGTCGTCCGCATCGACACCCCCGGTGAGGCGGAGTACTACCGCAACGGCGGCATCATGCAGTACGTCCTGCGGTCGCTGCGCAACAAGTAAGCACCGCACGCCACGTCGGGGCCCTCTCACGCTCGTGAGAGGGCCCCGACGTGTTCTGTGCCGAACAGGAGGCGACGTGAGCACCTGGGCCCTCGTGCTGTCCTGCGGTGCGCTGATCCTCCTCGGTGCCATGGTCCAGGGCATCATCGGGCTCGGCATGGCCCTGGTCGCATCGCCGTTCATCGCGCTGATCGACCATTCGCTCGTGCCGGGCACGCTCATCGTCACCTCGGCGGTGCTGCCGGTCCTCACCCTCGTGCACGAGCATCACGATGTCGACTGGAAGGGCCTGCTCTGGGCGTTCCCGTGGCGGTTCGCCGGCACCGCCGTCGGCGCCTGGCTGGTCGTGGTGATCTCCCCGGGCCTGCTCGGCGTCCTGATCGGCGGCTTCGTGCTGGGCGCCGTCGTGCTCAGCGTGGTGCGCTGGAAGCCACGTCCGAGCCCCGTCGCGCTCAGCATCGGCGCGTTCGTGTCCGGTGTCGGCGGCACGGCGACCTCCATCGGCGGCCCGCCGATGGCGCTGGTCTACCAGCACCAGCGGCCGTCGATGCTGCGCTGCACGCTCGCGGTCTACTTCTGCGTCGGCAGCCTCGTCTCTCTGACGAGCCTGGCCCTGGTGGGCCGGCTCAGCGGTCACCAGGTGACCGTGGGCCTGTGGCTCGTGCCGTTCGTGATCGCCGGCTTCGGCATCGCGGTGTGGCTGCGCGGCCGCGTGGACGCGGCCCGGGTCCGCGCCGGCGTCCTCGCCGTGTCGGCGCTCAGCTCGCTGGTGCTGGTCGTTCGCGGGCTGCTGTAGCGGCTACTGCCCGCTGCCGGCGAACTGGGTGTGGTACAGCTCGGCGTACAGCCCGCCCTGGGCGATCAGCTCGTCGTGCGTGCCGCGCTGCGCGACGCGGCCCTTGTCCAGCACGATGATCTGGTCGGCGCGGCGGATCGTCGAGAGCCGGTGCGCGATGACCAGCGACGTACGGCCGACGAGCGCGGCGGCGAGCGCCCGCTGGACGGCGACCTCCGACTCGCTGTCGAGGTGCGCGGTCGCCTCGTCGAGGACGACGATGGCCGGTGCCTTCAGCAGCACCCGCGCGATGGCCAGCCGCTGCTTCTCCCCGCCGGAGAGCCGGTAGCCGCGATCGCCGACGACGGTGTCGAGACCTTCGGGCAGGCTCTCGATCAGCGGCCAGATCTGCGCGGCCACGAGGGCGTCGACGATCTGCTCGTGCGTCGCGTCCGGGCGGGCGTAGAGCAGGTTCTCGCGGATGGTGCTGTGGAACAGGTGGGAGTCCTGCGACACGACGCCGATGTGGTCGCGCAGCGACTGCACCCGCACGTCGCGCACGTCGACGCCGCCGACCCGCACCGTGCCGGAGGTGACGTCGTAGATGCGCGGCACGAGCTGCGAGATCGTCGTCTTGCCGGCGCCCGACGGGCCGACCAGCGCGATCATCTGGCCGGGCGCCGCGCACAGCGTGACGCCGCGCAGCACCGGCTGGCTGGAGGACGAGTCGGGCAGCGCGACGTCCTCCAGGGAAGCCAGGGACACCTCGCGGGCCGACGGGTAGGTGAAGTGCACGTCGTCCAGCTCGACGCTGGAGGCCTCCGGCGGCAGCGTCACCGCCCCCGGGCGGTCGGTGATGGCCGGCTCGAGGTCGAGCACCTCGAAGACCCGCTCGAACGAGACGAGCGCGCTCATGATGTCGACGCGCACGTTCGACAGCGCGGTCAGCGGTCCGTACAGCCGGCTCAGCAGCAGCGCCAGGGACACCACGGCGCCCGCGTTGAGCGCCCCCTCGACGGCGAGCACGCCGCCGACCCCGTAGGTGAGCGCCTGCGCGAGGGCGGCGACGAGCGTCAGCGCGACGAGGAAGGCGCGGCTGTACATCGCCGACCGGATCCCGATGTCGCGAACCCGCCCGGCGCGCGCCTGGAAGTACTCGCGCTCGTCGGCGGGCCGCCCGAACAGGCTGACCAGCAGCGCGCCGGCCACGTTGAAGCGCTCGGTCATCGTGGTGTTCATGCTCGCGTTGAGCGCGAAGCTCTCCCGCGTCATGCTCGCGAGCCGGTTGCCCACGCGGCGCGCGGGCACGATGAAGATCGGCAGCAGGATCAGCGACAGCACGGTCACCTGCCACGACAGCGTCAGCATCACGCCGATCGTCAGGATCAGACCGATGACGTTGGAGACCACGCCGGCCAGCGTGGAGGTGAAGGCCTGCTGGGCGCCGTTGATGTCGTTGTTGAGCCGGGTCACCAGCGCGCCGGTCTGGGCGCGGGTGAAGAACGCGATCGACATGCGCTGCACGTGCGCGAACACCAGCGAGCGCATGTGGAAGATCAGCCCCTCGCCGATCCGCGCCGAGTAGTACCGGCTCACGAGGGACAGCCCGGCGTCCAGCAGCGCCAGCCCGGCGATCGCTATCGACAGCCAGACGATCGTGGCGCGCCGGTCGGGCGCGGTGCCGGTGATCTGGTTGACGACGTCCCCGGCCAGCAACGGCGTGAGCACCGCGACGACGGATGCCACGACGGTCAGCAGCAGGAACCAGGTGAGCTCGCGGCGGAACGGCCGGGCGAAGGCCACGATCCGTCGGAACGTGCCGGGAGCGAGCTTCTGGGACCTCGAGTCGTGGTCGGCGCCCCGGAAGGACCGCATCGTCTGCCAGTAGCCGCCGGACATGGGCTGCATCGTTTCTCCCCTCGTGCGGCTGCTCGTACCATGATGCGGTGCCGACGCGCCGCGCGCGGCCACGACAGACCATTCTGCTGCATGACGGCCAGACGGAGGTGCGGGGTGCCCAGACCGGCACGTGCCGATCTCGTCGTGTGGCTGTCGCTGGCGATCATCACGGTCCTCGTCGTCGCGGTGCTGCTGCCCGACGCGACGCGGGCCGCGATCGTCGGCGTGGCCGATCCGCGCCCGCCCGCGGTCGCCCCCGTGCTGCTCGCGGCGACCGCGGCGCTCGGCGTGCTGCTGCTGGCCCCCCGGGCCGGCGGGTCCTGGGTGGCGGTGCAGGCGGTCGCGGCGGTGGGCGCATCGGTGTGGACCGCGGCGCTGGTGCTGGCTCGTGAGCCGGTGTTCGACGGCCGCGAGGTGGGCAGCTTCTTCGGCAACGGGATCAGCGATCTGCTGGCCGCGCTGCCCGGCACGCTGCCGGCCGTCGTGCTCGGTCTGGGCGGCGGCCTCGCGGTGGTGCTGCTGAACGCCGCCGTACGGTCGTTGTCCGGTGAGGTGCAGGCCGGCCGGCTGATGCCCGCCGTCGCGCTGAGCCCCGGCCTGGGCTTCGGCGTCGACGGGCTGGCGGTCGGCGGCGTGGTCGCGGTGTGCGGCGTGCTGGCGCTCAGCGCGCTCGCGAGCGAGCGCGGCCGCGGCCTGCTCTCCTCGACCGTGCTGGGGCTGCTGTCGGGCGTGCTGCTCGTCGTCGGCGCCCTCGCCGGCTTCGCGGCGTCCGCGGCCGGCGTCGGGCTGCTGTGCATCTACTTCCTGCGCCGCCGCTCGCTGATGATCTTCGTCGCGGGCCTCGGCGTCCTGGTCTCGCTGCTGTCGGCGGCCGCGATCGGCTGGTCGTGGCCGGTGGAGTTCGGTGCCGCCTCGGCGCTGCGGCTCGCCGACCCGGCCGGGCTGGCCGCGGGCGTCGTGGTGGCCACGCTGGCCGTGGCGGTGATCGGCGGCCCGGTGCACCGCGCGTCGTGGCGCAAGCTGCGCGGCACGCCGGCGTGGCCGGTGATGCTGACCGGGCTGGTGGCCGCGGTCGTCGACGTGCTGACCCGCCCCGCCGCGCTGGGCATCGTCCCGGCCGCGGTGATCTGGCTGCCGCTGCTGGTGGTGGCGGCGTCCGCCCCGCCGCGGTCCGCCGGGACGCCGGACGGACCCGAGCCGGTCGCGGTGCTGCTCACCGCGCTGTGCGGGGTGGCCGTCGCCGCGCTGCCGCTGGGCTGACCGGCTAGGCGAGGGAGATCAGGTCGGCGAGGTCCTCGGACCAGTTGTCCTCGATGCCGTCGGGCAGCAGGATCACCTTCTCCGGGTTGAGCGCCCGGACGGCGCCCTCGTCGTGCGAGACCAGGATGACGGCACCGGTGTAGCCGCGCAGCGCGTCCAGCACCTGCTCGCGGGACGCCGGGTCCAGGTTGTTGGTGGGCTCGTCGAGCAGCAGCACGTTCGCGCCGCTGGAGACCAGGCTGGCGAGGGCGAGCCGGGTCTTCTCCCCGCCGGACAGCGTGCCGGCCGGCTGCTCGACCGAGTCGCCGGAGAACAGGAACGCGCCGAGGATCTTGCGCAGGTCGGTGGACGCCGCCTCCGGGGCCGCGCGGGTGATGTTCTCCAGCACGCTCAGCGATCCGTCGATGGTGTCGTGCTCCTGGGCGAAGTAGCCGAGCCGCAGGCCGTGCCCGGGCACCACCTCGCCGGTGTCCGGCTGCTCGGCGCCGAAGAGGATCCGCAGCAGCGTCGTCTTCCCCGCGCCGTTGAGCCCGAGGATGACCACGCGGGCGCCGCGGTCGACGGCGAGGTCGACGTCGGTGAAGATCTCCAGCGAGCCGTACGACTTGGACAGCTCGCGCGCGGTCAGCGGCGTCCGGCCGGCCGGTGCCGGGTCCGGGAAGCGGACGCGCGCCACCCGGTCGTGCACCGTCTCCTCCTCGAGACCCGCGAGCAGCGCCTCCGCGCGCCGGATCATGTTCTGCGCGGCGACCGCCTTGGTGGCCTTCGCCCGCATCTTGTCCGCCTGGCCGAGCAGCGCGCCCGCCTTCTTCTCGGCGTTCGCCCGCTCGCGCTTGCGCCGCTTCTCGTCGACCTCGCGCTGCTTGAGGTAGTCCTTCCAGCCCACGTTGTAGACGTCCATCACGCAGCGGTTCGCATCCAGCAGCCACACCTTGTTGACGACCGCCTCGAGCAGGTCGACGTCGTGGCTGATCACGATCAGGCCGCCGTCGTGACGCTTGAGGAAGTCGCGCAGCCAGCCGATGGAGTCGGCGTCCAGGTGGTTGGTGGGCTCGTCGAGCAGCAGCGTGTCGGCGCCGGAGAACAGGATGCGGGCGAGCTCGACGCGGCGGCGCTGGCCGCCGGACAGCGTCGAGAGCTGCTGGGCGAGCACCCGGTCCGGCAGGCTGAGGTTCGCGCAGATCTGCGCCGCCTCGCTCTCGGCCGCGTACCCGCCGTTGGCGGCGAACTGGTCCTCCAGCCGCGAGTAGCGGGCGATCAGCTTGTCGCGCTCCGCGCCGTCGGCCTCGGCCATCCTCTCCGCGAGGGCGGTCATCTGGTGCATGAGCTCGTCGAGCCCGCGGGCCGCCAGCACCCGGTCGCGCGCGGTCACCGTCAGGTCGCCGCTCTTGGGGTCCTGCGGCAGGTAGCCGATCGAGCCCTTGCGCTCCACCCGCCCGTCGGCGGGCAGGGTCTCCCCCGCCAGCATCCGCAACGAGGTGGTCTTGCCGGCGCCGTTGCGGCCGACGAGCCCGATGCGGTCACCCGGCTGCACCCGCATGGTCGCGTCCGAGATGAGAACGCGCGCACCGGCACGCAGCTCGACCTTTTCGGCATTGATCACAGGGCGGCTCACTCACTCGTCGAAGGCAAACTCACCCATTCTACGGCGTACCCGGCACTGTCCCCGCCGTGAGCCGGGCCACTCAGCGCTCGATCGTGCGCTTGAGCAGCGCCCACTCGTGGGCCAGCCGGCGTACCGCCTCGGCGTACGTCGCGGTCATCGCGGCGCCCGGGTAGATCGACGTGCGGGACAGCGTCGCGCGCTGCAGCGCCTCGCGGAACGCCGCGGTCGCCGGGTCCGCCGCGCTGCCGAGGCCGGGCAGGCGCCGGCGGAGCGCCGGGTTCTCCTGGTACGGCAGGTAGTCACGGGCCAGCTCGTCGTGCCGGAACCGAGCCGCCTGCCACTGGGCGGGACCGGACATGGCGCTGGCCGCGGCCGCGCGGTACACCGGCGGGGCGTCGTCGGGACGCACCTGCCGCACGCCGTACGTGCCGATCATCACGACCAGGCCCACGACCGGCGCGGCCAGCAGGAACCGGGTGACCGGCGCCTGGCCGAAGAACACCCACAGCACGGTGCAGCCGACCAGCGCGGCGACCAGGGACCAGAGGACCAGGGGGTTCTGCTCGTCGGGGTCCCGATCGCCCGCGACGGCACCGTCGAAGAGTGACATCGGCGCCCAGCGTAGACTCTCGCGCGACACGAACGGAGGCCGAGGTGCGCGATCGCTTGCTGCCGCTGTGGGCCGCCGTCCTGGGGCTGTGCGTCGCGTTCGCCGTGTTCGTCCCGCTGCATCTGGTGCTGGACGCCGGCGCCGGCCGGACGACGGTGGTGCTCGCCGTCGGCGCGGCCGTCATCGCGGGCCTGCTGTGGTACCTGCGCCGCGCCGAGGTGCTGCGCACCACGCAGGCGCAGGGCTACTTCACCGCCGCGCTGATGATCGTCGCCATCGCGCTGGTGATGCTGCCCCCGGGCTACCTCGTGGGCACCCTGCTCGGGTAGCCGCTACGCGTAGTCGCGCAGCGGGCCGCTGCCGGAGCCGCGGTCGCTGTCGCGCACCACGACCAGCGTGTCGCCCTTCTGCAGGGCGGCGACCTCGTCGTCGTAGAACCGGTAGCTCCGGCCGCCGCGCTGGACGGCGATGACCTGGTCGCTGCACCACTTCGGGGACCGGCCGACCTCGTCGGGGTCGACCGCCCGCTGCGCCACCTCGAGCCCCTCGCCGGGGCTGAGCAGGTCGTCGAGGACGTCGGCCAGGGACGGATTGACCGACGCGATGGCGAGCATCCGGCCGATCGACTCGGACGACGTGACGACGTTGTTCGCGCCGCTCTGGCGCAGCAGGTGCACGTTCTCCTGCTCGCGCACCGCGACGATGATGTGCGCGTCGGCGTTGAGCTGGCGGGCGGTGAGCGTGACCAGCACCGCCGTGTCGTCGCGGTTCGCCGTGACGATGATCTTCTCGGCGTCCTCCACGTGCGCCCGCTCGAGCACGTCGCGCCGGGACGCGTCCCCGACGATGGAGGCGAACCCCGCCGCCTGCGCCTCGTGCGTCGCGGGCTCGGACGGGTCGATCACCAGGATGTGGTCGCGGTCGACGCCGGACCCGACGAGGGTCGCGACGGCCGAGCGGCCCTTCGTGCCGTACCCGACGACGACGACGTGCTTGTGCATGTTCTTCCTCCACCGGGCCAGGCGCATCCGCTCGCGTCCCTGGCTCGCGAGCACCTCGAGCGTCGTCCCGACCAACAGGATCAGGAACAGGATGCGCAACGGCGTGATCAGCACGACGTTCACGAACCGCGCGGACGGCGAGACCGGGGTGATGTCACCGTAGCCGGTCGTCGTCATCGTGACCGTCGTGTAGTAGATCGAGTCGAGCAGGGTCAGCGGCGAGCCGTCGGCATCGCGGTACCCGCCCCGTCCCGTGTACACGGCGATCACGACGACCGCCACCAGGACGAACGCGACGCCGATCCGCGCGGACAGCGAGCGGACCGGCGAGAGCACCCGCTCCGGAAGCCTCAGGTAGGAGCGATCGGTGGGCGCGGTGTCCACCTGCGTCGGCTAGACGTTGAAGCCGAGCGCGCGCAGCTGCTCGCGGCCGTCGTCGGTGATCTTGTCCATCGACCAGGGGGGCATCCACACCCAGTTGATCTTGACGTCCTTGCACAGCCCCGGCCCGGGACCGCCGGTCACGGCCTGGCGGGTCTGGTCCTCGATCACGTCGGTCAGCGGGCACGCCGCCGACGTCAGCGTCATGTCGATCGTGGCGACGTTGTTCTCGTCGATGTCGAGGCCGTAGACCAGCCCGAGGTCGACCACGTTGATGCCCAGCTCGGGATCGACGACGTCGCGCATGGCCTCCTCGAGGTCGTCGAGGGCGGCCGCCTTGGTGTCCTCAGTCATCTACTTTCCTTCCGGTACCGCGACGCCGGCGCGCGCCGCCGCGTCCTTGAACGCCATCCAGCCCAGGAGCGCGCACTTGATGCGCGCCGGGAACTTCGAGACCCCGACGAACGCTACCCCGTCCTCGAGCAGCTCCTCGTCCGGCTCGCCCGCGCCCTTGCTCTGCATGAGCTCGGCGAACGCGTCCAGCTTGGCGAACGCGTCGGCGACCGGCCGGCCGTGCACCAGCTCGTAGAGCACCGACTCCGAGGCCTGGCTGATCGAGCAGCCCATGCCGTCGTACGAGACGTCCTCGATGCGCTGGCCGTCGTCGGAGATCTTCACCCGGACGGTGACCTCGTCGCCGCAGGTCGGGTTGACGTGGTGGGCCTCGCCGTCGAACGGCTCGCGCAGGCCCTTGCCCTGCGGGTTCTTGTAGTGGTCCAGGATGATCTCCTGGTACATCGCTTCGAGCTGCACCGCGGCTCCCCTCAGTAGTCGACCCGGAAGAAGGCCTTGACCTTCTCCAGCCCGTCGATGAACGCGTCGATCTCGGCCGTCGTGGTGTACAGGTACGGAGACACCCGGCTCGAGGAGCCGATCCCGAACCGCTCGTGCACCGGCCGCGCGCAGTGGTGGCCGCCGCGTACCGCGATCCCGTAGGAGTCGAGCACCTGGCCGACGTCGTGCGGATGCACGTCCTTGAGGTCGAAGCTGATCGCTCCCCCGCGGTCCTCGGTGCTCGCCGGGCCGATGATGCGGACGCCGGAGACGTCCTGCAGCCGCGCCAGGGTGTAGCCGGCGATCTGCTGCTCGTGCTCGGCGATCTTGTCCATGCCGATGCCCTGCAGGTAGTCCACCGCAGCGCCGAGCCCGATGATCTGCACGATCGGCGGCGTACCGGCCTCGAACCGCGCCGGCGGCGGGGCGTACGTCGAGCCGCTCATCTTGACGATCTCGATCATCTCGCCGCCGCCGAGGAACGGCGGCAGCTTCTCGAGCAGGTCGTAGCGGCCCCACAGCACGCCGACCCCCGTCGGGCCGACCATCTTGTGGCCGGTGAAGACGACCGCGTCCGCGCCGAGCGTGGAGACGTCGTACGGCATCTGCGGCACCGCCTGCGACGCGTCGACGAACAGCAACGCGCCCACCGCGTGCACCTTCTCGGCGAGCATGCTGATCGGGTTGATCGTGCCGAGCGTGTTCGACACGTGCGCCACCGAGACGACCTTCGTGCGCTCGTTGATCAGCTCGTCGATGTTGCTCAGGTCCAGCCGGCCCTCGTCGGTGAGGCCGAACCAGCGCAACGTGGCGCCGGTCCGCTCGCACAGCAGCTGCCACGGCACGATGTTGGAGTGGTGTTCCATCTCGGAGATGACGACCTCGTCGCCCTCGCCGATCCGCAGCTCGCCGGTCGCATCACCCATCACCCGCGCGAGCAGGTTCAGCGCTTCCGAGGCGTTCTTGGTGAACACGATCTCTTCGGGGCGCGCGGCCCCGATGAAGCGGGCCACCTTGGCGCGGGCCGCCTCCATGGCCTCGGTGGACTCGGCGCCGAGCCGGTGCATCGCGCGGGCGACGTTCGCGTTGTGGTGCGCGAAGTGGTCGCTCATCGTGTCGATGACGACCTGCGGCTTCTGCGAGGTGTTCGCGGAGTCGAGGTACACCAGCGAGGCACCGTCGTCGAAGGTGCGCGTCAGGATCGGGAAGTCGGCGCGGACCGTCTCGACGTCGTACGGCGCGAGGAGCTTGCTCACGCGGAAGCGCCCGCCTTGGTGAACCGCTCGTAGCCCTTCTCCTCGAGCTCGTCGGCGAGCTCGCGGCCACCGGACTCGACGACCTTGCCGCCGGCGAAGACGTGCACGTAGTCCGGCGTCACGTAACGCAGGATGCGGGTGTAGTGGGTGATGAGCAGGGTCGCGTTGTTCGTCGCCGCGTGCACCCGGTTGATGCCCTCCGAGACGACCCGCAGAGCGTCGATGTCCAGGCCGGAGTCGGTCTCGTCGAGGATCGCCAGCTTCGGGCGCAGCAGCTCCATCTGGAGGATCTCGTTGCGCTTCTTCTCACCGCCGGAGAATCCCTCGTTCACGGCCCGCTCGGAGAACGACGGGTCCATCTTCAGGCCCTCCATCGCCTCCTTGACCTCCTTGACCCAATGGCGCAGCTTCGGCGCCTCGCCGCGGACGGCGGTGGCGGCGGTGCGCAGGAAGTTGGCGTTGGAGACGCCGGGGACCTCGACCGGGTACTGCATCGCGAGGAACATGCCGGCGCGGGCGCGCTCGTCGACGGTCATGCCCAGGACGTCCTGCCCGTCGAGCAGGACCGAGCCCTGCGTGACGGTGTACTTCGGGTGCCCGGCGATCGAGTACGCGAGCGTCGACTTGCCCGAGCCGTTGGGGCCCATGATCGCGTGCGTCTCGCCCTGGTCGATCGTGAGGTCGACGCCCTTGAGGATCGGCTTGTCCTCGGTGCCGGTGTTGACGCTGACGTGCAGGTCGCGGATCTCAAGCGTTGCCACTGTGCTGCTCCTGGAGTTCTGGTAGGTGAAGGATTCGGGTCGATCAGGCGTTGGATCGGGCGAGCTCGGCCTCGACGGCGTCGATGAGCTTCTCCTCGATCGACGGGACGCCGATCTTGCGGATGATGTCGGCGAAGAAGCCGCGGACGACCAGGCGGCGTGCCTCGTCGGCCGGGATGCCTCGCGACTGCAGGTAGAACAGCTGCTCGTCGTCGAACCGTCCGGTGGTCGACGCGTGTCCCGCGCCTTCGATCTCGCCGGTCTCGATCTCGAGGTTGGGCACCGAGTCGGCGCGGCAGCCGGCGGTGAGCACCAGGTTCCGGTTGGACTCGTACGTGTCGATGCCCTCCGCGACCTTGCGGATCAGCACGTCGCCGATCCACACGGTGTGCGCGTCCTGGCCCTGCAGCGCGCCCTTGTAGTCCACGTTGCTCTTGGTCTTGGGCGCGTCGTGGTCGACGAACAGCCGGTGCTCGATGTGCTGGCCGGCGTCGGCGAAGTAGATCCCGAGCAGCTCGGCCTCGCCGCCGCTGCCGGCGTACGAGACGGACGTGTTGGTCCGCACCAGGTCGCCGCCGAAGGTCACCGCGATGTGCTTGAACCGGGCGTCGCGGCCGATCCGGGCGTGCTGCGACGAGTGGTGCAGCGCGTCGTCGGCCCAGTCGTCGAGGGTGACGACGGTCAGCTCCGCGCCGTCCTCGAGCACGAACTCGATGACGTCGGCGACGCTGCCGCTCTCGGCGAAGTCGAGGACCACGGTGGCCTTGCTGAACTTTCCGGCGACCACGACACCGTGCGCAGCGATGGCGGGCCCGTCGGCGGTCCCGCCGCGGTGGCGCAGCACGACCGGCTCGTCGACGACCGTGTCGGTCGGGATCCGCACGGCGGTGACGCCGGCGGCGGCGTCCCACGCCCGGGCGGTGATGCGGTCGGTCGGCAGGAAGCCGCTGCTGCCGCGCACCGGGTCGTCGGCGCCCGACTCGGAGATCTCCACGGCCGGGGGCGCCTCGACGTCGAGCCGCAGCTTGCCACCGAACGGCGCGTCCTTGTGCAGGTCGCGCAGCCGCCGCATCGGCGTGAACCGCCAGATCTCCTCGTGCCCGCTGGGCACCGGGTGGTCGGCGAGGTCGCGCGATCCGGCGGGGTGCAGGTGCGAGAGCACCTTGTCGGTGGTCTCGATCGCCCCGGCGACGGCAGGGGTCTCGGTAACAGTCACTTCTCTTCTTTCGTCGATTCTTGGCTCGATGTGGTTGCTCGTTGCCCTCCGCGGCAGCCGGCCGATCCGGCCGCGGCGCCGCGCCGGCCGGTTATCCCACAGCACCTTCCATCTGCAGCTCGATGAGCCGGTTGAGCTCGAGGGCGTACTCCATCGGCAGCTCCTTGGCGATCGGCTCGACGAAGCCGCGCACGATCATCGCCATCGCCTCGTCCTCCTCCATGCCACGCGACATGAGGTAGAACAGCTGGTCCTCGCTGACCTTCGTCACGGTGGCCTCGTGGCCCATGGAGACGTCGTCGTTGCGGATGTCGACGTACGGGTAGGTGTCCGAGCGGCTGATCTGGTCGACCAGCAGCGCGTCGCACTTGACCACCGACGACGAGCCGTGCGCGCGGGGGTTGACCCGCACGAGGCCGCGGTAGGAGGCACGGCCGCCGCCGCGAGCCACCGACTTGGAGATGATCGAGGACGAGGTGTGCGGCGCCAGGTGCACCATCTTCGAGCCGGCGTCCTGGTGCTGCCCCTCGCCGGCGAACGCGACCGAGAGCACCTCGCCGCGGGCGTGCTCACCGAGCATGAACACCGCCGGGTACTTCATGGTGACCTTGGAGCCGATGTTGCCGTCGATCCACTCCATGGTCGCGCCCTCGTGCGCGTTCGCGCGCTTGGTGACCAGGTTGTAGACGTTGTTCGACCAGTTCTGGATGGTCGTGTACCGGCAGCGCGCGCCCTTCTTGACGATGATCTCGACGACGGCCGAGTGCAGCGAGTCCGACGAGTAGATCGGCGCCGTGCAGCCCTCGACGTAGTGCACGTACGCGTCCTCGTCGACGATGATGAGGGTGCGCTCGAACTGGCCCATGTTCTCGGTGTTGATCCGGAAGTAGGCCTGCAGCGGGATGTCGACGTGCACGCCCTTCGGCACGTAGATGAACGAGCCGCCGGACCACACGGCCGTGTTCAGCGCCGAGAACTTGTTGTCACCGGCCGGGATGACGCTGCCGAAGTACTCCTCGAACAGCTCCGGGTACTCGCGCAGCCCGGTGTCGGTGTCGACGAAGATGACGCCCTGCTGCTCGAGGTCCTCGCGGATCTGGTGGTAGACCACCTCGGACTCGTACTGCGCGGCGACGCCCGCGACGAGCCGCTGCTTCTCCGCCTCCGGGATGCCGAGCTTGTCGTAGGTGTTCTTGATGTCGTCGGGCAGCTCGTCCCAGGTGGTCGCCTGCTTCTCGGTCGACCGGACGAAGTACTTGATCTGGTCGAAGTGGATGCCCGACAGGTCGGCGCCCCAGGTCGGCATCGGCTTCTTCTCGAACAGCGACAGCGCCTTCAGCCGCGTCTGGAGCATCCACTCGGGCTCGTTCTTCAGGGCCGAGATCTCGCGGACGACCTGCTCGGACAGGCCCCGCTTGGCGATCGCGCCGGCGTTGTCGCTGTCGTGCCAGCCGTAGTTGTAGCGGCTCAGAGCCTCGATGTGCTCGTCCTGCGTGACGATCGGCGCGCCATCGGTCGTGGTCATATCAGAACCTCTGATCCTTCTCTATCGGCGTACGTCGGGGGGACGTGGTCGTGGTGGTGGTCGGTGGGCTAGGAGATCCGGCGCTCGAGGGGAGGGTGCGCGGCGCGCACTCCCCCGGCCGGTACGTGGGTGGTGCACACGCCGTCGCCGCGGGCGATGGTCGCGAGCCGCTGTACGTGGCTGCCGACGAGTCTCCCGATGACCTCGGTCTCGGCCTCGCACAGCTCGGGGAACTCGGCCGCCACCTGGGCGACCGGGCAGTGCCGCTGGCACAGTTGGCCGCCACTGGCGAGCGATTCCGCCGAGGCAGCATAGCCCTCGCCGCTGAGGGCGGCGGCCAGCGCCTCGGCGCGGGCGACGGGGTCGTCGCCGGCGCCGTCGATCGCGGTGCGGCACCGCGACTCCAGGCCGTGCACCTGCTGGTCGGCGAACGCGCGGACCGCCTCGCGCCCGCCGATCGCGACCAGCTGGCGGAGGGCGGCGACCGCCAGGTCGTCGTAGGTGTGCGGCAGCTGGTCGCGGGCGATGTCGGTGAGCCCGTAGCGGCGGGCCGGTCGTCCACGGCCGGCCGCCCGCCCGGCGGTCTCGGTGACGAGGCCCTCGGCCAGCATCGCGTCGAGGTGCCGACGGACGCCGTTCGGCGCAAGCGACAGCGCCTCGGCGAGCTCGGCGACGGACTGCGAGCCGTGGTTGAGCAGCAGCGTGGTGATCCGTGCGCGCGTACGGCCGTCCCCCGACGCGCCGTGCGCGTCGGGCGCGGTTGCCGGCGCTCCGAATTTCACAACACCCATGTTACCTAATTCGGGGCGCCGCGCGCGTCAGGGCTGCCGCGTGACCTGGGCCACCCCGGCGAGGCTACTGGTTGAGGTAGTTCGAGAGCTGGTCGCGCTCGAACTGCAGCTGCCCGATGGACGACTTCACGACGTCCCCGATGCTGACGATGCCGACCAGCCGCTCGCCGTCGGTGACCGGCACGTGCCGGATGCGGCGCTCGGTCATCTGGGTGCGCAGCGAGTCGACCTCGGCCTCCGGCCGGCAGGTGTGCACGTCGGCGGTCATGATGTCGGACACCGGACGGCCGCTGAGCGGCTCGAGCGTCACCAGGTTGCGCACGATGTCGCGCTCGGAGACGATGCCGTCCAGGCGCTCACCGTCGGCGCTGACGACGACCGCGCCGATGTTGTGCTCGGCCAGCACGGTGACGAGCTCGCGAACCGTCGTCTCGGGCGTCACCGTCACGATGTCGCCGCCCTTGTGGTGCAGGATGTCGCTGATCTTCATGACGCGCTCCCGTTCGCTCGAGGTGGCGTCATCGTAGGTCCGGTGACGAACGCGGCACAAGGATCCGCCGGGGCCGCGGCTACCCTGGAGGAGTGCGCCTCACCCTGCCCGCCCCGACCGCCCAGAACGCCCGCCGGCTGACGCTGGCGAACCTGCTCGCGAACATCGCGCTCGTGCTGACCGGGGGCCTGGTCAGGCTCACCGGGTCCGGTCTCGGCTGCGCGGAATGGCCCACGTGCAACGACGGCAACATCGTGCCGACGCCCGAGGCGCCGATCCACACCTACATCGAGTTCGTCAATCGCACCCTGACCTTCGCGTTGATCGTGGTCGCGCTGACCACCTGGCTGGTGCTGCGCCGGCTGAGCCCGCGGCGCCCCGACCTGACCCGGCTGGCGTTCCTGATCGGCATGGGCATCCCGGCCCAGGGCGTGGTCGGCGGCATCACCGTTCTCACCGGCCTGAACCCGTACACGGTCATGGTGCACATGATGATCACGATGGTGCTCATCTACTGGGCGGCGGTCAGCTACCACCGCGCCCGGCACCTCGATCGGGTGGTCGTGGACTACCGCGGGCGCGCCGCGCACTGGCTGGCGCGCGCGCTGCTCATCGCCACCTACCTGACCCTCGCGCTCGGCACGTTCGCGACCGGCGCCGGGCCGCACGCCGGTGATCCGGACGCCGGGCGCACCGGCTTCGATCCCGCGCTGGTCTCCCAGCTGCACGCGGACGCGGTCTTCCTGCTCGTCGGGCTGTCGGTGGGCGTCACGATCTACGCCCGCATCGTCGGCCGGCGAGGGCTGATCGTCGCGACCACCCTGCTGATGGCCGTCGAGCTCGGGCAGGCCGTGGTCGGCTACACGCAGTACTTCACCGGGCTGCCGCTCGCGCTCGTCGCCGCGCACCTGGTGCTCGCCGCCCTCGTGATGGCCACCTCGACCGTGGTCGCGGAAGAGCTGCGCTACGTCCCGGCGCTGCGCGCCGACCGGCCGGTGGGCACGCGGCCCGCGGCTCAGCGGCGGGGCAGCGGGACGACGCTCGAGCACGACGCGCCGGTCGCCGGCTGACCCGGCCGCGCCGGCGCCTGCCGGAGCCGGCGGGCCGCGTCGGCGATGTGTCCGTCGAGGGGGTACCACACCTCGCGCGCGGCCCGGGCGGTATAGCGGCGCTCGATCGAGCCGGCGCGCTGAGCGAGCTCCCCTGCCGCCCGCTCGGCCTCGTAGTCGCTCCAGATGGTCGTCATCCGCGCCTGCGCGATCGTGAGCTCGGTCGCGACGTCGTCCAGCACCTCGGAGTTGTGCCGGGACACCGCGCCGAGCACGTCGAACGCGTCCATGACGTCCTGCAGAGCGGCGCCGGCCGCCGTTGCGGTCTGCGCCGACGGGCCGTCCTCGAGCAGGTCGTCGTAGCGGCTGACCAGCTCGTCGAGCAGGTCCGCCACCAGCTCCCACTGCTCACCGACCTGCGCCGTACGCGCCGGCCGGGCGGCCGCCAGCGCGTCGCGCTGCGCGCCGATCTGCGGGGGCCGCGGCGGGCCGCCGCGACCGGGCTGCACCGACCCGCTGCTCAGAGGGCTCACGTCGGACACCTCGGTTCCGTGCGTCGCCGATACGGTTCCTCGCGAGCGTAGGTCCAGCGAGCAGCCCGGTGCGCTGCGCGACGGCGAAGTTCACCGGGAGGCCGCGCAGAGTTCGCCGGCGGCGCTACTTCCCGGCGGGCCGGCCGTGGCCCATCAGGCCCCACTCGAACGCCGTGGTGCGCACCGCGCCGACGGCCTCGCGCTCCCAATCCCCCTCGGACACCGTGAAGCCGGCGGTCGCGCACGCGTCGATCGCCGCCTGCTGGGAGCGCAGGACCTGGTCGCCGTAGCGGCCGTCCTGGGCCACCACGACGATCCGCGTGCGGTTGGCCGAGACGTGCTCGAGGTAGACGTGCGCCGGTCCCCCGTGGCGAGCGGCGAACGCGGACAGCCGCTTCGCGGCGGTCGCCGCCTCCTCGGAGTGGTCGCTCTCGGGTGCGGCAGTGGCCTGGACGTCGTCGGCAGGGTCGGTCATGCGATCAGGATAGACCGGCGCTGCCCCGCCGACGGTGACCCCCGGGCGGTGGCGGCCCGAGACGTTCCAGGGCGGCGAGCAGGTCGGCGACCGCGGCCTGCACCCCCCGCGCCGCGGACGCGTGGACGGCACGCAGCCGCGCGGACCCCGCGCACGGCGGAAGCGGCAGCGTGCCGGCGACCAGCCCGGCCAGCGCCTCGAGCAGGCCGTCGGCCGTGCCGCCGCGCGGGCCTCGTCCCTCGGTCACGCCCCGCCCCCGTCCCTGGTCGCGCTGATGGCGACGATGCTGCCGGGGCCGGTGGTGCGGACGGTTAATGCCGCGTGTCGCGCAGATGACCGGCGCCGCAAGACTGGCGGCCGGCGCGGACCGGCGAGACGTCAGAGGACGGCGTCGACGGCGATGAGCACGAACACCAAGGTCAGGTACGTGTTCGACATGTGGAAGACGCGCATCGGCCGGATCGGGGCGCCGCGCAGGGTGCGCACGTGCAGGAGCACCGTCTCGAGCAGGAACCAGCTGCCGAGGACCAGCACGGTGACCCCGTAGAGCGGCCCCAGGGCCACCGGCCACAGCCACACCGAGCACCCGACCATCGCGATCGCGTGCCCCAGCATCTGCGCGGTGACGGTGGCCGGGCGGGCGACCACGGGCAGCATCGGTACCCCGGCCGCCGCATAGTCGTCGCGGTACTTGATGGCCAGCGCCCAGAAGTGCGGCGGCGTCCAGAAGAAGATGATCAGGAACATGATCACCGGGGCCAGGGCCAGCGACCCGGTGACCGCGGCCCAGCCGATCAGCACCGGCATGCAGCCCGCCGCACCGCCCCACACGATGTTCTGCGCAGTACGCCGCTTGAGCACCATCGTGTACAGAACGACGTACAGCAGGATCGCCAGCAGGTTCAGCACGGTCGCCAGCGGCGTGGTGAAGTACCAGAACACCGCGGTCGACACGGCACCCAGCACGATGCCGAAGACGAGAGCGTTGCGCGGCTCGACCACGTGCCGCACCAGCGGCCGGCGCCGCGTGCGGTGCATCACCGAGTCGATGTCGCGGTCGACGTAGCAGTTCAGCGAGTTCGCCGATCCCGCGGAGAGCATGCCGCCGACGAGGGTCTGGACGATCAGCCACACCGAGCCGACGCCGCCGGCGGCCAGCAGCATGGCGGGCACCGTCGTGATCAGCAGCTGCTCGATGATGCGCGGCTTGGTGAGCGCGACGTAGGCCTTGACGACGTCGAGCGCGCCGGCCTGCGAGGGCCGCTCCGAGGCGCGGTGCAGGGTCCCTGAGCTCATCGGCCGCACCTCGACGGCGCAGCGCACCGAGGGCGAGCATGGACCGGGACGAGCACGAGAGGCCGCGTTTCTATCGACGATGGGCGGTGGCCGCGCGAACGGCGCGGCGACACCCCATCTTAGCGCCGCCGTCCATGGACGGAGCCCGCGGCCGGGGTGGCTCGCCTCACGGATCGCGAGCGCCGTGAGACCACCGTGCGGCACCGCTCGTACCCGAGCCGCTCGGTGCCGGGAGCGGTCTGCCTGCTACTAGGCTTGACCCGACGGCCCGCTCTCGGGCCCGCTGGATCTGTGCCGACCAAAGGAGCTTCTTTCGTGACCGACCGCAGCGTTCCCCTCACGGTCCTGCCCGATGGCTGGTCGGCGATCGACCAGAAGGCCATCGACACCGCTCGGGCACTCGCCATGGACGCCGTGCAGAAGGTCGGAAACGGCCACCCGGGCACCGCGATGAGCCTGGCGCCCGCGGCGTACTACCTGTTCCAGCAGGCGATGCGGCACGACCCCTCCGATCCGGACTGGGCCGGCCGCGACCGGTTCGTGCTGTCCTGCGGGCACTCGAGCCTCACGCTCTACATCCAGCTCTTCTACAGCGGCTACGGCCTCGAGCTCAGCGACCTCGAGGCGTTGCGGACCTGGGGGTCGCTGACCCCCGGCCACCCCGAGCACGGCCACACGCGCGGCGTCGAGATCACCACCGGGCCGCTGGGCTCCGGGCTGGCTGCCGCGGTGGGCATGGCCATGGCCGCCCGCCGCGAGCGTGGTCTGCTCGACCCGGACGCGCCGCAGGGCGAGAGCATCTTCGACCACCACGTGTTCGTGATCGCCTCGGACGGCGACCTTCAGGAGGGCGTCAGCAACGAGGCGAGCTCGATCGCCGGCACCCAGCAGCTCGGCAACCTCGTCGTGCTGTACGACGACAACAAGATCTCGATCGAGGACGACACGCAGATCGCGTTCACCGAGGACGTCTCCAAGCGCTACGAGGCGCTCGGCTGGCACGTCAGCGACGTCGACTGGATCACCGACGGTGGGTACGAGGAGAACCTCAAGGTGCTCGCCGCGGCGATCGAGCAGGCCAAGGCCGTCACCGACAAGCCCTCGTTCATCAACCTGCGGACCATCATCGCGTGGCCGGCACCGAACAAGCAGGGCACCGGCAAGGCGCACGGCTCCGCGCTCGGCGACGACGAGGTCAAGGCCACCAAGGAGCTTCTCGGGCTCGACCCCGACAAGACCTTCGACGTCCCCGACGAGGTGCTGGCGCACACCCGCGAGGTGACCGAGCGCGGCCGGCGGGCGCACGCGGAGTGGACCGAGCGCTTCGAGGCGTGGCGAGCGGCCGACCCGGAGCGGGCCGCGCTGTACGACCGGCTGCGCGACCGGCGGCTGCCGGACGGCTGGACCGACGCCCTGCCGGTCTTCGAGGCCGACGCCAAGGGGCTCGCGACCCGGGCGGCGTCCGGCAAGGTGCTCGCGGCCCTGGCCGAGCCGCTGCCGGAGCTGTGGGGTGGCTCGGCGGACCTCGCCGAGTCCAACAACACGACCATGGAGGGCGAGCCCTCCTTCATCCCGGTCCAGAACCAGACCGAGGCGTGGGCCGGCAACCCGTACGGGCGGACCCTGCACTTCGGCATTCGCGAGCACGCCATGGGCATGATCATGAACGGCATCGCGCTGCACGGCGGGACCCGCGTGTACGGCGGCACGTTCCTGGTGTTCTCCGACTACATGCGCGCCGCGGTCCGGCTCGCGGCCCTGATGCAGCTGCCCGTGACCTACGTCTGGACGCACGACTCGATCGGGCTCGGCGAGGACGGTCCGACGCACCAGCCGATCGAGCACCTCTCGGCGCTGCGGGCCATCCCCGGCCTGGACGTCGTCCGGCCGGGTGACGCCAACGAGACCGCCATCGCGTGGCGCACCATCCTCGAGCACACCGACCGTCCGGCGGGCCTGGCGCTGTCCCGCCAGCCGATGCCGACCCTGGACCGCGCCAGGTACGCCTCGGCCGACGGCGTGGCCCGCGGCGGGTACGTCCTCAAGGACACCGACGGCACCCCCGACGTGATCCTGATCGCTACCGGCTCCGAGCTGCACCTCGCCGTCGACGCGGCCGAGCAGCTCGAGGCCGCCGGCACCCGGGCGCGGGTCGTCTCGATGCCGTGCGTCGAGTGGTTCGACGCGCAGGACGAGCAGTACCGCAACGAGGTGCTTCCGCCGTCCGTGCGGGCCCGGGTCACCGTCGAGGCCGGTGTCGCGCAGTCCTGGTACCGCTTCCTCGGCGACGCCGGGCGCGCGATCGCGATCGAGCACTTCGGCGCCTCCGCGTCGGCGGCGGTGCTGTTCGAGGAGTTCGGCTTCACCACCGAGAAGGTGATCGAGGCGGCCCGCCAGAGCATCGCTGCCGCCGGCAGCGGACCGGGCACCGGGCATCACGTCGTGAACGAGCCGGAGCAGGACGCCCACTCGTACCAGACCGCAGAAGGAGAGAAGGCGTGATGAGCACGAATCGGAATCTCGCGGAGCTGTCGGGCAAGGGTGTCGCCGTCTGGCTCGACGACCTGTCCCGCGAACGTATCGTCTCCGGCGGCCTGCGGCGGCTGATCGAGGAGAAGTCCGTCGTCGGCGTCACCACCAACCCGTCGATCTTCCAGGCCGCGATCGGCGGCTCGGACCAGTACGACGAGCAGCTGGCCGACAGCAAGGCCCTCGGGATGAGCGTCGACGAGGCGGTCCGCTTCATCACCACCCGGGACGTGCGGTCGGCCTGCGACGTGCTGCGGCCGGTCTACGACGCCTCGGGAGAGGTCGACGGCCGCGTGTCGATCGAGGTCGATCCCCGTTCGGCGCACGACGAGGCCAAGACCACCGCCGAGGCCAAGCTGCTGTGGTGGATGGTCGATCGGCCCAACCTGTTCATCAAGATCCCCGCCACCGACGAGGGCATTCCGGCGATCGCCGACGCGATCGCGGAGGGCATCAGCGTCAACGTCACGCTGATCTTCTCCCTCGGCCGCTACGAGCAGGTGATGGACGCCTACCTCACCGGAATCGAGCGGCGCCTCGCCGCCGGCGGCTCGGTCGCGTCGCTGGAGTCCGTCGCCTCGTTCTTCGTCAGCCGGGTGGACACCGAGATCGACGCCCGGCTCGACAAGATCGGCGGCGACGCGACCGCCCTCAAGGGCAAGGCCGGCGTGGCCAACGCCCAGCTCGCCTACCAGGCCTACGAGGAGGTCTTCGGGTCGGAGCGGTGGGCGCGCCTGGAGAAGCAGGGCGCGCGCCGGCAGCGGCCGCTGTGGGCCTCGACCGGCGTGAAGAACCCCGACTACAGCGACACGCTGTACATCTCGCAGCTGGTCGCCGCGGGCACCGTCAACACGATGCCGGAGAAGACGATGGACGCCTACGCCGACCACGGCGAGCTCGGCACGCCGGTGACGGAGTCCTACGGCGAGGCGCGCCGGCAGCTGGACGCGGTCGCGGCGGCCGGCGTGGACCTCGACGAGGTGTTCGCCGTCCTCGAGCGCGAGGGCGTCGAGAAGTTCGAGAAGGCGTGGGCCGAGCTGTACGAGACCGTGGCCGCCGAGCTGGACGACAAGTAGGGAGCAGCGCGATGCACCTGGAGTGCCGTGGACCGGCCGCGATGGGCACCACCCTGCAGCGACTCGTCGGGGACGGCGTCGCCGGCAAGCTCGCCGCGCAGGACCCGACGCTGTGGGGGCCCGAGGCGGAGGAGGAGGCGGCGCGCCGGCTGAGCTGGGTCACCCTGCCGCAGACCTCGCGCCCGCTGCTGGCGGAGATCGAGGCGTTGCAGGCGGAGCTGCGCGAGGAGGGGCTCAGCCGCGTCGTGCTGGCCGGGATGGGCGGCAGCTCGTTGGCCCCCGAGGTCATCTGCGCCACCGACGACGTCCCGCTCGTCACCCTCGACACGACCGATCCCCAGCAGGTCGCCGCGGCGTTCGCCGAGGACCTCGAGCGCACCGTCGTCGTGGTGTCCTCGAAGTCCGGCGGCACCGTCGAGACCGACTCGCACCGGCGCGCGGCCGAGCGCGCCTTCGAGGAGGCCGGCATCGATCCGGCCCGCCGCATCGTGGTCGTGACCGATCCCGGGTCGCCGCTGGAGACGCTCGCCGAGGACGCCGGTTACCGCAAGGTGTTCCTCGCCGACCCGCACGTCGGCGGCCGCTACAGCGCGCTGACCGCGTTCGGCCTGGTCCCGGCCGGGCTCGCCGGCGCCGACATCGCGGCGCTGCTGGACGACGCCGCCGACGTGGCCGCCCGACTGGCCGAGGACGCGCCGGACAACCCCGCGCTGCGGCTCGGCGCCCTCATGGGCGCGGCCGAGACGGCCGGCTCGGAGAAGATGGTGTTCGCGCCGTCCGGCACGGCCAACCACGGCTTCGCCGACTGGGTGGAGCAGCTGATCGCCGAGTCCACCGGCAAGGACTCGCTGGGCATCCTCCCGGTCGCGGTGCACGGCCCGGACTCCCCCGGCTTCGCGGACGCCGGCCCGGACGCGGTCAAGGTGGCCCTGGGAACCGGCGCCGCCCCGGACGGCGGCGCGGAGTTCTCCGTGGCCAGCGACGGGCCGCTCGGCGCCCAGTTCCTGCTGTGGGAGACCGCCACGGCCGTCGCCGGCCGGGTGATCGGGATCGACCCGTTCGACCAGCCCGATGTCGAGGAGGCCAAGGCGATGGCGCGCGAGCTGCTCGACGCGCCGTCCGGCGACGGCCAGGCGCCCCCGGTGTACGCCGACGACCTGGTCGCGCTCTACTCCGCCGATGACCGGTTCGCCGGTTCCGGCTCGCTGGCCGAGGCGATCGGCACCCTGCTCGCCGCCGCGCCGCAGCACGGGTACGTCGCGATCATGGCGTACCTGGACCGGCTCGCGGACACCGCGATCGTGCCGCTGCGTGACGAGATCGCCCGCCGGACCGGGCTGCAGACCACCTTCGGGTGGGGCCCGCGGTTCCTGCACTCCACCGGGCAGTACCACAAGGGCGGCCACCAGAACGGGGTGTTCCTGCAGGTCACCGCCGACGCGCCGGTCGACCTCCAGGTGCCGGGCCGGCCGTACTCGTTCCACACCCTCCAGCTCGCCCAGGCCTCCGGGGACGGTGCCGTGCTCGCGGCCAGGGACCGCCCCGTGCTGAGGGTGCACCTGAAGGACCGCGCCGCCGGCATCCGCGCGTTGCTCGACGCCGTCCACACTCGCTGAAGCCGAATCCAGGAGGCCGTTCGTGAGCTCGTCCCCCAGCCCCGCGAAGAAGTCCACGGCCCGGAAGCCCACCGGGGCCGCCCGGAAGCCCGACGCCAAGAAGGCCGCGGGGAGCACGGCCGAGACGAAGAAGCGCGTCCGCAAGACCCCGGCCAAGCGCTCCGCCGCGAAGAGCACGCCCACCGAGGCGCCGCTCACCGCTCCGGTCGACGCGCATCCGGTCCCCGGACTCGTCGACGCGGACGAGCCCATGCCGGTCATCACGCCGAGCGAGTCCGAGCAGTACGTCGCCGCGACCTCGGTGTACCGCCCCGCCAACCCGCTGCGCGACCCGCAGGACCGGCGGCTGCCGCGGGTCCCCGAGCCGTGCGCGCTCGTGGTCTTCGGCATCACCGGCGACCTCGCCCGCAAGAAGCTGATCCCGGCGATCTACGACCTGGCGCACCGCGGGCTGCTGCCGGCGAACTTCGTGCTGCTCGGGTTCGCCCGCCGCGACTGGGGCGACGGCGACTTCGCGCAGCTCGCGCACGACGCGGCGCAGGCGGCGGCCCGCACCCCCTGGGACGAGAGCGTGTGGGCCCGTCTCGCCGACAACATCAAGTTCGTGCCCGGCGACTTCGGTGACGACGCGGCGTTCGACCGGCTCGCGCGCACGCTCGACCAGCTGAGCGTCACCCACGGCATCCAGAGCAACGCGGCGTTCTACCTCTCGATCCCCCCGGCGTTCTTCGAGACGGTGCTGCAGCAGCTGCACCGCACCGGGATGGCCGACAACGACCGGTCCGGCGGCTGGCGCCGGGTGGTCGTGGAGAAGCCGTTCGGCCACGACCTGACGTCGGGAAAGCGGCTCAACCGCCTCGTCGACGACGTGTTCGGGTGGCGCGACGTCTACCGCATCGACCACTACCTCGGCAAGGAGACGGTCCAGAACCTGTTCGCCTTCCGGTTCGCGAACATGATGTTCGAGCCGATCTGGAACTCCAACTACGTCGACTCGGTGCAGATCACGATGGCTGAGGACGTCGGCATCGCCGGTCGCGCCGCGTTCTACGACACGACGGGCGCGGCCCGCGACGTCCTGCAGAACCACCTGCTGCAGCTGCTCGCGCTCACCGCGATGGAGGAGCCGGTGCGGTTCATCCCATCGGCGATCCGCACCGAGAAGCTCAAGGCGCTGCGGGCGATCAGCCTGCCGTCGAAGCTGGCCGGGCACGCCATCCGGGGCCAGTACGAGCAAGGCTGGCTGGCCGGTGAGCGTGTCGTCGGGTACACCGAGGAGCCCGGCATTCCCAAGGACTCGACGACCGAGACGTACGCCGCCGTCAAGCTGCACGTCGAGACGCGACGGTGGGCCGGCGTGCCCTTCTACCTGCGCACCGGCAAGCGGCTCCCCCGCCGGGTCACCGAGATCGCGCTCAACTTCAAGAAGGCGCCGCACCTGCCGTTCGCGCCGACCGACACCGAGGAGCTCGGGCACAACCAGCTCGTGATCCGGGTGCAGCCCGACGAGGGGGTGACGCTGCGCTTCGGCTCGAAGGTCCCCGGCACGGTGATGGAGGTCCGCGACGTGGCGATGGACTTCCTGTACGGCGAGACGTTCACCGAGTCCAGCCCCGAGGCGTACGAGCGGCTGCTGCTGGACGTGCTGCTCGGGGACGCGACCCTGTTCCCGCTGAACGAGGAGGTCGAGGCGTCCTGGGCGGTCATCGACCCGCTCGAGGCCTTCTGGGCCTCGCAGCCGCCCGCGCCCTACCGCGCCGGCGAGTGGGGACCCAAGGAATCCGACGAGATGCTCGCCCGCGACGGCCGCGCCTGGCGCCGGCCCTGAGCGCACCAGGAGAGAAGCCATGACCACGCTGTGGGACACCACCGGAACCGCTGTCGTGAAGGCGCTCGCTGCCGAGCGCCGCACCGGCGGCGCCGTGACCTCGGGCAATGCGCTCACCCTCGTGGTGGTCGTCGACGAGAAGTACATCGCCGACGCGGAGCGGGCCGCCGCCCAGGCCGCCGCCACCAACCCCTGCCGGCTGCTGATCGTCGTCCGTCGCGAGCTCGACGCCCCGCAGCCGCGGCTGGACGCCGAGATCCTGGTCGGCGGCCGGCTCGGTCCCGGCGAGGCGATCGTGATGCGGATGTACGGCCGGCTCGCGCTGCACGCCGAATCGGTGACGCTGCCGCTGCTGGCCCCCGACGCGCCCGTCGTCACCTGGTGGCACGGGCCGCCGCCGAAGGTGATCGCCACCGACGCCGTCGGTGTCTACAGCGACCGCCGGATCACCGACTGCGGGTGGCTCGGGGACGGCGCCGAGGGGCTGCAGCAGCGCGCGCGTGACTACGCCCCCGGCGACACCGACCTCGCCTGGACCCGCACGACCCAGTGGCGTTCGGCGCTGGCCTCATCCTTCGACTCCATCTCCGACAAGCCACGCAGCGCCAAGGTGCTCGGGTCGTCGAGCTCGCCGGCGGCGCTGCTGCTCGCGGGCTGGCTCACCCGCCGGCTCGGCGTGGAGTGCCGGGTCAAGGACACCAAGCGCAACATCGGCCAGACCGGCATCGGCGGCGTGGAGATCACCTTCGGCGCCAAGGGCAGCCTGACGCTGCTGCGCGAGGGCGGTGACCTGATCGTCGACCGCTCCGGGCAGCGCGCCCAGCGGCTGTCGATCCGTGAGCGCGACCTCGGCGAGCTGCTGACCGAGGAGCTGCGCCGGCAGGGCGCCGACGACACCTACGCCGAGGCGCTGTCGTCGGCGACCGGCGTGCCCGGCCTCGGCGACCGGCACTACCTGCGCACCCACATCTGGGTCGACCCGGACCAGCGGGCGACCCAGGCGACGTCGAAGCGCATCGCCAAGGAGGCCGCCGCGCAGATCGACGAGGGCCCGCGCACCCAGCGTGCCCGCTCCCGCGGGACGGCGGCGAGCCGCTGATGAGCGTCGAGGTGGAGGTGCACGCCGACGCCGCGGCACTGGCCCGCAGCGCCGCCGGGCGTCTCGCGGCGAGCATCGCCGGCACGCTGGCCGACCGCCCGGTCGCCCACGTCGTGGTGACCGGCGGCAGCACCGGCGTCGCCGTGCTGCGTGCAGTCCGCGACCGCGCCCAGGAGATCGACTGGTCACGGGTGCACGTCTGGTGGGGGGACGAGCGGTTCGTCGGCCACGACGACGCCGAGCGCAACGACGTCCAGGCCGATGACGCGCTGCTGCGGCACATCGACATCCCGGCCGCCCACGTGCACCGTGTGGCCGCCGCCGACGGGCCGTTCGGCGACGACCCGGACGCGGCGGCCGCGGCGTACGCCGAGGAGATCGCCGCGCACGCCGGAGACGGCGACCTGCTCTTCGACGTGTTGATGCTCGGCGTCGGCGAGGAGGGCCACACCGCGTCGATCTTCCCGCACTCGCCCGCTTCGGACGATCCGCGGCCCGCGTGCGCCGTCCGCGGCTGCCCGAAGCCGCCACCGACGCGGGTCACGCTCACCAACGGCACGCTGTCGCGCGCCCGCGAGGTGTGGCTGATGACCGCCGGCGCCGGCAAGGCGGAGCCGGTCGCCGCGGCGCTCGGCGGCGCGGACCGGCACGACATCCCGGCGGCCGGGCCACGCGGTGCGCACGCCACCCGCTGGATCCTCGACGAGGCGGCCGCGTCGCGGCTGCCTGCCTAGCGGCCGGAGAGCCGCAGGGCTCGGACGCTCAGGCCTCGCCGCGCCGGGCGCGGAGCTTCTGCAGGGCCTCGTCGAGCAGCGCCGCGCCGTCCTCGTCGGTGCGCCGCTCACGCACGTACGCGATGTGGGTCTTGTACGGCTCGGCCGATCGCGCGGACGGCGGGTTGGCCGGGTCCTGGCCGGCGGGCAGCCCGCACTTGGGGCAATCCCATTCGGCCGGGATCTCCGCGCCGACGGCGAACGTCGGCGTCGAGGAGTGGCCCTGCGAGCAATGGAACTCCACCCGCACCCGAGGCGCGGCCTGGCCGCGCTCGTTCTCGCCGCTCGGTCCCGAGCCGACGCGCGTTCCGCGGATGACGTGTCCGTTTGCCATTTCTCTCCTTCAGTATCCGGCCGTGGCCGGCGTGCGGCCGTGATCGCGACGCAAACGGGGCCCGACCGCACGGTCGGGCCCCGAGTGCTGAGCGATCAAGGCTTGTAGAGCAACCCCAGGACGACGATGCAGGCCAGCCAGATGACGGCGCAGAACACCGTCAGCAGGTTCAGGTTCTTCTCCACGACCGACGAGCCCGACAGCTGCGACGACATCGATCCACCGAACATCGACGACAGGCCGCCGCCACGCCCGCGATGGAACAGGACGAGAACGATGAGCGCGAGGCTCGTCAGAATCAGGCCGATCTCGAAGAGCAGCTTCACGGATGGGGCTCCAAACAGCGATGGTCGTGCGCAGGGCGTCCACCAGGGTACCGTGCGCGTGGGTGTACGGCGGCTAGGCGCCCGCGGTGAGCGTGCAGATCGCGGCGAACTGCTCGCCGTCGAGGCTGGCCCCGCCGACCAGCGCACCGTCGACGTCCGGCTGGGCGGCGATGGCGGACGCGTTGTCGGGCTTGACCGAGCCGCCGTACAGGATGCGTACCCGGTCGGCCGTGTCGCCGGAGTAGAGATCGGCGAGGCGGTCGCGGATCGCGCCGCAGACCTCCTGCGCGTCCTCGGGGGTCGCGGTCTTGCCGGTCCCGATGGCCCACACCGGCTCGTACGCGACGACGAGGTCCGGCGCCTGCTCGGCGGTGATGCCCGCGAGAGACCCGTCGAGCTGGCCGAGCACGTGTGCGACGTGCTCCCCCGCCTCTCGGACCTCCAGGCCCTCACCGACGCACACGATCGGCACGAGGCCGTTCTTGAACGCCGCCTGCGCCTTCGCCGCGACGAGCGCGTCGTCCTCGTGGTGGTACTCGCGGCGCTCGGAGTGCCCCACGACCACGTAGCGGCAGCCGAGCTTGGCGAGCATCTGCCCGCTGACCTCGCCGGTGTACGCGCCGGAGTCGTGCGCCGACACGTCCTGCGCGCCGTACCCCACGTTGAGCTTGTCCCCGTCGACCAGGGTCTGCACGCCGCGCAGCGACACGAACGGCGGCAGCACGACGACCTCGACGGCGTCGAGGGTGCGGGCGTCCACGCTGAACGCGACCTTCTGCACCAGCGCGATCGCCTCGAGGTGGGTCAGGTTCATCTTCCAGTTGCCCGCGACCAGCGGACGGCGGCCGGTGCTCATGCCTGGCCCTCCAGTACGCGGATGCCGGGCAGGTCCTTGCCCTCGAGCAGCTCGAGGGACGCGCCGCCACCGGTGGAGATGTGCGAGAAGCGCTCCTCGCCGATACCGAGCTGGCGGACGGCGGCGGCGGAGTCGCCGCCGCCGACGACGGAGAACGCCGCGCCGGCGGCGATCGCCTCCGCCACGCCGCGGGTGCCCGCCGCGAACGGCGCCATCTCGAAGACCCCCATGGGGCCGTTCCAGAAGACGGTGCGAGCGCCGTCGAGAGCCGCCGCGAAGCGGCTCACCGACTCCGGGCCGATGTCCATACCCATCAGGTCGTCGGGGATCGCGTCGGCGGCGTGCACCGTGGCCGGGGAGTCGGCCGCGAACTCGGCCGCGCACACGACGTCCACCGGCAGCACGATCTTGTCGCCGTTGTCCGCGAGCAGCCGGGCGCAGGTGTCGACCTGGTCCGTCTCCAGCAGGGACTTGCCCACCGGGTGGCCCTGGGCCGCGAGGAACGTGAAGCACATGCCGCCGCCGACCAGCAGCCGGTCGACCTTGGGCAGCAGGGACGTGATGACGGCCAGCTTGTCGCTGACCTTGCTGCCGCCGAGGACGACGACGTACGGCCGCTCGGGGTCCTCGGTGAGCTTGCGCAGCACGGTCATCTCGGCCGCCACGAGGTCCCCGGCGTACGCCGGGAGCAGCTTGGCGACGTCGTAGACCGAGGCCTGCTCGCGGTGCACGACCCCGAAGCCGTCGGAGACGAACGCGGCGTCCGGCCCGACGAGCTCGACGAGGTCCTGGGCGAGCGCCGCGCGCTCCGCGCCGTCCTTGCTGGTCTCCCGCGCGTCGAAGCGGACGTTCTCCAGCAGCACCACGTCGCCGTCGGACATCGCGGCCACCGCCTGGTGCGCCGACGACCCGACGAGGTCGCCCGCGAGCGCGACGTCGCGGCCGAGCAGCTCGCCGAGCTTCTCGGCCACCGGCGCGAGCGAGTACTTCGCCTCGGGCGCGCCCTTGGGCCGCCCGAGGTGCGCCATGACGACCACCCGCGCGCCGGCCTCGACGAGCTTGGTGAGGGTCGGCACGGTGGCCTCGATGCGGCCGGGGTCGGTGATCGCGCCGTCGTCGAGCGGCACGTTGAGGTCGGCGCGCACGAGCACGTGCCGGCCGACGGGCCCCTCGGTGAGCAGGTCCTGAAGGTCCTTCATGCCCCGCTCCGCTAGAGCGACTTGCCGACGAGCACGGTGAGGTCGACCAGGCGGTTGGAGTAGCCCCACTCGTTGTCGTACCAGCCGACGACCTTGACCTGGTTGCCGATGACCTTGGTCAGGCCCGCGTCGAAGATGCAGGACGCCGGGTCGGTCTCGATGTCCTTCGAGACGATCTCGTCCTCGGTGTAGACGAGCTTGCCCTTCATGGCGCCGTCGGCCGCGGCCTTGACGATCGCGTTGACCTCGTCGACCGAGGTCTCGCGAGCGGCCTCGAAGGTGAGGTCCGTCGCGGAGCCGGTCGGGACCGGGACGCGCAGCGCGTAGCCGTCGAGCTTGCCCTTCAGCTCCGGCAGCACGAGCGCGACGGCCTTCGCGGCGCCGGTCGAGGTCGGCACGATGTTCAGCGCGGCGGCGCGGGCGCGACGCAGGTCCTTGTGCGGGCCGTCCTGCAGGTTCTGGTCCTGGGTGTAGGCGTGGATCGTCGTCATCAGGCCCTTGACGATGCCGAGCCCGTCGTTGAGCGCCTTCGCCATCGGCGCGAGGCAGTTGGTCGTGCACGACGCGTTGGAGATGATGGTGTGCTTCGCGCCGTCGTACAGGTCGTCGTTGACGCCCATGACGATCGTGATGTCCTCGTTCTTGGCGGGCGCGGAGATGATCACCTTCTTGGCGCCGGCGTCGATGTGCGCCTGCGCCTTGGTGGCGTCGGTGAAGATGCCGGTGGACTCGATGACGATGTCGGCGCCGAGCACGCCCCACGGCAGGGCGGTCGGGTCCTTCTCCGCGAACGCCTTGAAGGTGCGCCCGCCGGCGGTAATGTCGGTGTCGGTCGAGGAGATCTCGCCGTCGAAGCGGCCCAGGATGGAGTCGTACTTCAGCAGGTGCGCCAGGGTGGCATTGTCGGTCAGGTCGTTCACGCCCACGACCTCGATGTCGGCGCCGCTGGCCACGATCGCCCGGTAGAAGTTGCGGCCGATGCGGCCGAAGCCGTTGATGCCTACTTTGACGGTCACGTGCGGACTCTCCTCAGACTCAGGGCGTCCGGCAGTGATCGGGGCCGCGACGCTGCGGTGGGCTGGTGTGCCGTGCCCAGCCTATCGCCATGAGGTCGGCGTGAACGCAGGTCGTCGAGTGATGTTCGTCGACGGCTACTGCGACAGCATGTCGTCGGTGACCGCCGACTCGGTGTCCGGGATGCCGAGGTCCTGCGCGCGCTTGTCGGCGAGCGCCAGGAGCCGGCGGATCCGGCCGGCCACGGCGTCCTTCGTCATCGGCGGGTCGGCGAGCTGGCCGAGCTCCTCGAGCGAGGCCTGGCGGTGCTCGAGCCGCAGGCGGCCGGCGAACAGCAGGTGCTCGGGGATGTCCTCGCCGAGGATCTCCATGGCCCGCTCGACGCGGGCGCTGGCGGCCACCGCCGCGCGTGCCGACCGGCGCAGGTTGGCGTCGTCGAAGTTGGCCAGCCGGTTGGCGCTCGAGCGGATCTCGCGGCGCATCCGCCGCTCCTCCCAGGCGAGCACCGAGTGGTGGGCCCCGATCCGGGTCAGCATCGCCGCGATCGCGTCACCGTCGCGCAGGACGACGCGGTCGGCGCCGCGCACCTCGCGGGCCTTCGCGGTGATCCCGAGCCGCCGCGCGGCGCCCACCAGGGCGAGCGCCGCCTCGTGCCCCGGGCAGGTGATCTCGAGGGCCGCGGACCGGCCCGGCTCGGTGAGGGACCCGTGCGCAAGGAACGCTCCGCGCCAGGCGGCCTCGCAGTCGCAGCTGCTGCCGGCGACGACAGCCGGGGGCAGCCCGCGCACCGGCCTCCCGCGCAGGTCGACCAGCCCGCTCTGCCGGGCCAGGGAGTCGCCCTCCTTGGCCACCCGCACGACGAAACGGCTGCCCTTGCGGAGGTTGCCGCCGCTGAGCATCTGCAGGTCCGGGACGATGCCGAAGACCTCGCTGATCTCGCGGTGCAGCCGCCGCGCGACCGACCCGGTGTCGAGCTCGACCTCGATGACGATCTTCCCGCCGACCAGGTGCAGGCCGCCGGCCAGCCGCAGGATGGTGGCCACCTCGGCCTTGCGGCAGCAGGTCTTCTTCACGTCGACCCGGCACAGCTCGGCTTTCACATCGGCGGTCATCGCCATCGGGTGCGACCTTTCGGCTCGGTTCAGGGGGCACGTCGCAGGCGCGACGCCGTACTAGCGATCACTCATTGTGCACGCTCGCCCGGACCGGCCGCCACGCCCTCGGCGGCCCGGGACGTGCCCAGGGCGGTGCGCAGCGCCATAGCGTACTTGACCGGATCGTGGGATCGGCTGGAGCGGGCCGAGGCCAGATCGGTGACCAGCAGCTCGGCGCCCAGCGCGTCGAGCGCGTCCTCCAGGCCGACGTCGTCGGCGACCGCCCGCTCGTCGGCGATGACCCCGTCGATTCTCAGCTGCGGCGCGTGCGCCGCGAGCGTGGTCAGCAGCTGCGCCGGCGTGAAGTTGTCGGTCTCCCCCGCCTGGGGCTGCAGGTTCAGTGACACGTAGCGGCGCGCCGGGCTCGACTCGATGGCCCGCCGCAGGTCGGGCACCAGCAGGTGCGGCAGGACGGACGAGAACCACGACCCCGGGCCGAGCACGATCGCGTCCGCCCGAGCGATCGCGGTGCACGCCTCCGGGCAGGCCGGCGGGCTGTCGGGCAGCAGCTCGATCGACTCGACGCGACCCGGCGTGGTCGCGACCGCGACCTGTCCCCGGATCCGCCGGGTGTCGCCCGGGTGATGCGGGTCGATCCCGGACACCCGCGCGGCGATCTCCAGCGGGACCAGGGACATCGGCAGCACCCGCCCGACCGCGCCGACCACCTTGCCGACCGCGTCGAGCGCGGCGACCGGGTCGTTGTCGAGGACCTCGGTGACCGCGGTGAGCAGCAGGTTCCCGGCGCTGTGGCCGGCGAGCGCGCCCTGGCCCCCGAAGCGATGCTGCAGCACGGTGGCGATCACCTGGTGCCACTCGTCGTCCGCCGCGAGCGCGGCCAGCGCCATCCGCAGGTCCCCGGGCGGCAGCACGCTCGGCAGCTCGCGGCGGATCCGGCCGCTCGAGCCGCCGTCGTCGCCGACGGTCACGATCGCGGTGATCTCTGCCGCGACCCGGCGCAGCGCCCCGAGCGTGGCGGCCAGCCCGTGTCCGCCACCGAGCGCCACCACCTTCTGCACGGCGGGATCGGCGATGGTGTTGCGGGGTAGGTGGGTCATCGTCACTCCTTGCCGAGGTCGCGGTGCAGCACGCGCAGGTCGATCCCGGGTCCGCGCAGCCGGTCGGCGAGCGCCTCGGCCATCGCCACCGAGCGGTGCTTGCCGCCCGTGCAGCCGATCGCGATCGTCATGTAGCGCTTCCCCTCGCGACGGTAGCCCGGCAGCACCGTCCTCACCAGATCGCGCAGGTGGCCCAGCGCCTCGGACGCGCCGTCCTGCGACAGCACGAAGTCGCTGACCGGGGCGTCGCGCCCGGTGAACGGACGCAGCCGGGGATCCCAGTGCGGGTTGGGCAGGTACCGGGCGTCGAAGACGAGGTCGGCGTCGCGCGGCAGCCCGTACTTGAACCCGAACGACATCACCGTCATGCGCAGGTCGCGGCCGACCTGGCCGTCGAACGCGTCCTCGAGCACCCGGCGCAGGTCGTGCACCGACAGGTCGCTGGTGTCGATCAGCAGGTGGGCGGTGCCGCGCACGGACCGCAGCATCGCCTTCTCCGCCTCGATGCCCTCGAGGATGGTGCCGTTGCCCTGCAGGGGATGCGCGCGGCGGACGTTCTCGAAACGGCGTACGAGCACGTCGTCCGAGCAGTCCAGGAACACGACGGTGGGGCGGATGCCGGCGTCCTCGAGCGACTTGATGATGCCGACGACGCCGGGCAGGCCGCCGGGGAACGCGCGGCTGCGCACATCGGTGACGATGGCGATCCGCTCGATCGCGGACTCGGCCGAGGCGAGCCGCAGCGCCTCCGGGATCATCGACGGGGGCAGGTTGTCGACCACGTAGTAGCCGAGGTCTTCCATGACGTGCGCCGCGGTGCTGCGCCCGGCGCCCGAGGCGCCGGTCAGCAGCACGACCTCGACGTCGCGCGTGGGGAGGCTGTCCACCTGCCGTTCCTTCCGGTTGGGTCTGCGGTGAAGATACCCGGGCCGCGGGTCGCGGCGCGCGGGCTACCGGTCGAGGATCTCGCCGGTGGCGGGGTCGACGGCGACCGGCTCCGCGACGCCGGAGCCGAGCGCGTCGACGACGGCACGCGCGGTGCCCGGCCCGATGCCGGGCACCTCCATGAGGTCGTCGACCGTGGCCTTGCGCAGCGACCGCACGCTCCCGTAGCGCGCGAGCAGGGCGGCTCTCTTGCTCTCCCCCAGGCCCGGGATGTCGTCGAGGGCCGAGCTCAGCATCGCCTTGCCGCGCTTCTGGCGGTGGAACGCGATGGCGAAGCGGTGCGCCTCGTCGCGGATCCGCTGCACGAGGTACATCGCCTCGGAGGCCCGCGGCAGGATGTAGGGGTCGCTCTCCCCCGGCACCCAGATCTCCTCGAGCCGCTTGGCGATCCCGATCACCGCGATGTCGGTGATGCCGAGCTCGGTCAGCGCGTCGGACGCGGCCGCGACCTGCGGCGCGCCGCCGTCGACGATGAACAGGTTGGGCGGGTAGGCGAAGCGTCTCGGGCGGCCGGTCTCCTCGTCGGTGCGCGGCTCGGCGTCCTGCAGGTGCCGCCGGAACCGGCGCGTGACCACTTCGGCGATCGCCGCGGTGTCGTCGACCCCTTCACCGGAGCGGGCCTGGTGGACGTCGATCGACGCGCCGTCCTTCATCGCGCCACGTATCGAGAACCGTCGATAGTCGGACTTCTTGGGCAGACCGTCCTCGAACACCACCAGGCTGGCGACGACGTTCGTGCCCTGCACGTGGGAGACGTCGACGCACTCGATGCGCAGCGGCGCGTCGTCGAGCAGCAGCGCGTCCTGCAGCTCGCTCAGCGCCTGCGAGCGGGCGGTGAGGTCGCTGGCGCGCCGCAGCCGGTGCTGGGTGAACGCCTCGGCCGCGTTGCGCTCGACTGTCTGCAGCAGGTCCTTCTTGGCGCCGCGCCGGGGCACCCCGATCGTGACCTGCGACCCGCGCAACGCGGACAGCCGGTCGGCCAGTGCCTCCGCGTCCGGCGGCATCTCCGGGACGAGGATGCTGCGCGGGATGCTGCTCGTCGCGTCGTCCGACTCGTACACCTGCAGGAGGTACTGCTCGACGAGCTCGGAGGTGGTGAGCTCCTCGACCTTGTCGACGACCCAGCCTCGGCGTCCGCGGATGCGCCCGCCGCGCACGTAGAACACCTGCACGGAGGCCTCGAGGTCGTCCTGGACGAACGCGACCACGTCGCAGTCGGTGCCGTCGGTGAGCACCACCGCGTTCTTCTCGGTCGCCTTGGCGAGCGCCCCGAGGTCGTCGCGGATGCGCGCCGCCCGCTCGAACTCGAGGTCCTCCGAGGCCTGCAGCATCTGCCGGCGCAGCCGCCGTTCGATCTGGTCGGAGCGCCCGGCCATGAAGTCGCAGAAGTCGTCGACGATCTCGCGGTGCTGCTCGGCCGTGACGCGCCCGATGCACGGCGCGGAGCACTTGTCGATGTAGCCGAGCAGGCACGGCCGGCCCATCTGGGTGTGCCTCTTGAACACGCCGTTGCTGCACGTGCGGGCCGGGAAGACGCGGGTGAGCAGGTCGAGGGTCTCGCGGATCGCCCACGCATGCGCGTACGGGCCGAAGTAGCGCACGCCCTTGCGCTTCGGCCCGCGCATCACCTGCAGCCGCGGGAACTCCTCCCCCACGGTGACCGCGAGGCTCGGATAGCTCTTGTCGTCGCGGTAGCGGACGTTGAACCGCGGATCGAACTCCTTGATCCACGAGTACTCGAGCTGCAGCGCCTCGACCTCGGTGCTCACCACCGTCCAGTCGACGCGCGCGCCGGTCTGCACCATCTGCTGGGTACGGGGGTGCAGCGCGGCGATGTCCTGGAAGTACGACGAGAGCCGGCTGCGCAGGCTCTTGGCCTTGCCCACGTAGATGACCCGGCCGTGCCGGTCGTAGAACCGGTAGACCCCGGGCTGGTCGGGGATCGTCCCCGGCGCCGGTCGGTACGCGGCCGGGCCGCCTACGTTCGGCTGTCTGCTCACGACGTACACCCTATGCGCCGGGCCGGACACCGCCGGCGGCCGGAAATTCGGTCGCGTACCGCCGCTACGTTGAGCGCATGGAGCTGCAGATCCCGACCTCGCCGCACGCCACGCTGCGCGCCGCCGAGCCGGCCGACGTGCCCGCCGTCCTCACCCTGCTGCGCGCCCACGAGGCCGCGGTCTCCGGGGAGCCGTCCTGGAACGAGGGCGAGGTCGCCGAGCCGTTCACCACCGACAAGGGCCGGCGCGACACGCGGATGGTCGTCGGCGAGCGCGACGGCGCGGTGGTCGCACACTTCCTGGCGACCCGCGACACCGCCGACCGCTGGTACGGCGACGCGACCGTCGACGTGTCGCTGCCGGCGGCCGCGCACGCCGACCTGACGCACACCGGGCTCGCGTGGGTGGAGCGGACGGCGGCGACGAATGCGGAGGGCACCCAGCGGGTGCGGATCACCCACTGGTGCTGGGAGAACGACGCGCGGTTCGCCGAGAGCCTGGCCGCGGCCGGGTACCAGCCGGTGCGGGCCTTCATCGAGATGCACCTCGACCTCGACGGTCGTGCGTCCACGCCGCCCACCGATGCGGTGCGCATCCGGCAGGCCGACCTGAGCGACCTCGCCGGCCCCGACGCCCGCATGATGTACGAGCTGATCTCGGAGTCGTTCCGCGACCACTACGACTACCACGAGCGCACCTACGACGAGTGGCTCGAACGACGCACCGCCGGAGCGAACTACGATCCCGACGGATGGTTCATCGCCGAGGTCGACGGGACGCCGGCCGGCGGGCTGATCCACGACACGGGGTACGTCGCCGAGCACGGCGCGAACTACGTCGCCAATCTCGGCACGCTGCGGTGGGCACGCGGGCGCGGCGTCGCCAAGGCGCTCCTCGAGCACTCGTTCGCGCGGGCGGCCGCGCAGGGCCGCCGTGCGGTCAAGCTGCACGTGGACGCCGAGAGCCCCACCGGCGCGACGGCGCTGTACGAGTCGGTCGGCATGCATCGGCACAAGGTCGGCCAGGAGTGGCAGCGCTTCGTGCCGGTCTGCTAGGCCGGCCGGTACGGAGCACCGCACTCAGGCGGTCTTCCGCTTGCGCGGCGCCTTCTTGGCCACCGCGGGCACCGCCTTGGCGGCGGCCTTCGCCGCCAGCGCTTTCGTGGCCGGCGCGCCGCCCTCGGCCTTGACGGCGGCGAGCATCGCCCGGGTCAGCGTGCGCGGCTCGGTGATGCCCACCTGCTTCGGTGGCGTCCGGCCGTCGAGCATCTCGGCGAGGAACCGGCCGGTGTGGCTGCCCTCGACGCGGGCGAGCTGCTCGGGTGTGCCCTCCCCGACGACGGTGCCGCCGCCGGAGCCGCCCTCCGGGCCCATGTCGATGAGCCAGTCGGCCGACTTGATGACATCGAGGTTGTGCTCGATGGTGATCACCGTGTTGCCCTTGTCGACCAGACCCTGGATCACCAGCAGCAGCTTGCGGATGTCCTCGAAGTGCAGGCCGGTCGTCGGCTCGTCGAGCACGTAGACCGTGCGCCCGGTGGACCGCTTCTGCAGCTCGGAGGCGAGCTTGACGCGCTGCGCCTCACCGCCGGACAGCGTGGGAGCCGGCTGGCCCAGCCGGACGTAGCCGAGCCCGACCTCCACGAGGGTGTTCAGGTGCCGGGCGATTGCCGGTATCGCCGCGAAGAACTCCGCGCCCTCCTCGATGGGCATGTCGAGCACCTCGGCGATGGTCTTGCCCTTGTAGTGCACCTCGAGCGTCTCGCGGTTGTACCGGGCGCCCTTGCAGACCTCGCACGGCACGTAGACGTCGGGCAGGAAGTTCATCTCGATCTTGATCGTGCCGTCGCCCTGGCAGTTCTCGCAGCGGCCGCCCTTGACGTTGAACGAGAACCGGCCCTGCTGGTAGCCGCGCACCTTCGCCTCGCTCGTCGAGGCGAACAGCTTGCGCACGTGGTCGAACACGCCGGTGTAGGTCGCCGGGTTGGACCGCGGCGTCCGGCCGATGGGCGACTGGTCGACGCCGACGACCTTGTCGATCTCCTCGAGGCCGGTCACCCGGGTGTGCCGGCCGGCGACGTGCCGGGCCTTGTTGGCGTAGTTGGCCATCGTGGCGTACAGGATGTCGTTGACCAGCGTGGACTTGCCCGAGCCGGAGACTCCGGTGACCGCGACCAGGCAGCCGAGCGGGAACGACACGTCGACGTTCTTGAGGTTGTTCTCGCGGGCGCCGTGGACGGTGATCTTGCGGTCCGGGTTGGGGGTACGCCGGGTCTCGGGCACCTCGAGCTCGCGGCGGCCGGACAGATAGGCGCCGGTGAGGGAGGTCTTGCTCTTCAGCAGCGACTTGACCGGGCCGGAGACGACCACCTCGCCGCCGTGCTCGCCGGCGCCGGGGCCGATGTCGACCACCCAGTCGCTGGCCCGGATGGTGTCCTCGTCGTGCTCGACGACGATCAACGTGTTGCCCAGGTCGCGCAGCCGCACGAGGGTCTCGATGAGCCGCCGGTTGTCGCGCTGGTGAAGACCGATCGACGGCTCGTCGAGGACGTACAGGACGCCGACCAGCCCCGAGCCGATCTGGGTGGCGAGCCGGATGCGCTGCGCCTCGCCGCCGGCGAGGGTCGCGGCCGCACGCGCCAGCGACAGGTAGTCCAGACCGACGTCGACGAGGAACCCGAGCCGGGCGTGGACCTCCTTGAGAACCCGCTCGGCGATCAGCTTCTGCCGCTCGTCGAGCCGCAGCCCGCCGAGGAACCGGTTGCATTCGCCGATGGACATCTCGGTCACCTCGGCGATGGACAGCCCACCGAGGCGGACGGCGAGGATCTCGGGCTTGAGCCGCGTGCCGTGGCAGACCGGGCACGGCACCTCGCGCATGAATCCCTCGTAGCGCTCCTTCGCCCAGTCGCTGTCGGTCTCGGCATGCCGCCGGGCGAGGAACGGCAGCACGCCCTCGAAGTTGGCCCAGTAGGACCGCTGGCGGCCGTAGCGGCTGCGGAACTTCACGTGCACCTGGTCCTTGGAGCCGTGCAGCACGGTCTTCTGCACCTTCGCCGGCAGGTCACGCCACGGCGTGCGCAGGTCGAAGCCCAGCTGGTCGGCCAGCGACTGCAGAAGGTGCTGGAAGTACTCCGAGCTCTGCCCGGCCATCGACCAGGGCAGGATCGCGCCGTCGGCGAGGGATTTCTCCGGGTCGGGCACGATCAGCTCGGGGTCGGCCTCCTTGCGGAAGCCCAGGCCGGTGCACTCGGGGCACGCGCCGTACGGCGCGTTGAAGGAGAACGAGCGCGGTTCGAGCTCCTCGATGGCGAGTGGGTGCCCGTTGGGGCACGCCAGCTTCTCGCTGAACCGCCGCTCGCGCTCGGGGTTGTCCTTGTCGAGGTCGACCCGCTCGATGACGACGAGACCGGCGGCGATGCCCAGCGCCGTCTCGACCGAGTCGGTCATCCGGCGCTTGCTCGAGGGCTTCACGGAGAGCCGATCGACGACCACCTCGATGTCGTGCTTCTCCTGCTTCTTCAGCACCGGCGGCTCGGTGAGCGAGTGCACCACGCCGTCCACCCGCACGCGGCTGTAGCCCTGCGACTGCAGGGAGGAGAACAGGTCGACGTACTCGCCCTTGCGGCCGCGGACGACCGGCGCGAGGACCTGGAACCGGGTGCCCTCGGGCAGCTCCATCACCTGGTCGACGATCTGCTGCGGGCTCTGCCGCGCGATGACCGCGTCGCACACCGGGCAGTGCGCGGTGCCGGCGCGGGCGAACAGCAGCCGCAGGTAGTCGTAGACCTCGGTGATCGTGCCGACCGTCGAGCGCGGGTTGCGGTTGGTCGACTTCTGGTCGATCGACACCGCCGGGGAGAGGCCCTCGATGAAGTCGACGTCCGGCTTGTCCATCTGCCCGAGGAACTGCCGGGCGTACGCCGACAGCGACTCGACGTACCGGCGCTGGCCCTCGGCGAAGATGGTGTCGAAGGCGAGCGAGGACTTCCCCGAGCCGGACAGGCCCGTGAAGCAGATCATCGAGTCGCGGGGCAGGTCGAGGCTGACGTTCTTCAGGTTGTGCTCGCGCGCACCGCGAATGACAAGACGATCCATGCCGACCAGGGTAGTGAGCCGGGCTGACAGGTTTCCGGCTTCGAGCGCGTCCTATGGTGAAGGGCACATTCGTGCGACCGATCGAGGAGCTGCTCGTGACCTACACCGGCCATGTCGAGGCGGGCGAGACGTCGGAGGTGATCGACGCCGGCGCGCTGGAGATCACCAAGGCCAGCGTCGGCCCGATGGACAACAACTGCTACCTGCTGCGCTCCAAGAGCACCGGGAACGGTCTGCTCATCGATGCGGCCAACGAGCCCGAGCGGCTCGTCGAGCTGGTGCGCGAGCGGTTGGACGACGGGATCCTCGAGACCGTCGTGACGACGCACCAGCACCAGGACCACTGGCTGGGCCTGGAGATGCTGATGGGCGTCGTGGGGGCGGTGGCGCTGGCACATCCCGACGACGCGGCCGCCCTGCCGATCCCGACCGACCCCATCCGGCACGGCGACACCGTCCGGTGCGGTGACGTGGTGCTCGACGTCATTCACCTGCGCGGCCACACACCCGGTTCGGTCGCCCTGTACTGGCGCGATCCGGAGGGTGAGGGACACCTGTTCACCGGCGACTCGCTGTTCCCCGGCGGCGTCGGCAAGACGTGGAAGGAAGGCGACTTCGAGCAGCTGCTCTCGGACGTCGAGTCCCGGCTGTTCACCCTCCCCGACGACACCCACGTCTACCCCGGCCACGGCGACGACACCACCATCGGCGCGGAGCGCCCGCATCTGCAGGAGTGGCGCGAGCGCGGCTGGTAGCGGCTCGTCACGGTCGTCGGGCGGTCCCGCGTCGATGGTCGTCGAGCGGTCCCCTTTCGGGGTCGTCGAGCGGTCCCCTTTCGATGGGCGTCAAGGCCCCTTCGATGGTCGTCGAGGTCTCCTTTCGCTGGTCGTCGAGCGATCCCCTTTTTGCTGGTCGTCGAGCGAGCGAGCCCCTAGGGCGAGCGCGTCGAGACGCCGGGTGCCCTTTCGCTGGTCGTCGAGCGGTCCCCGTTCGATGGTCGTCGAGCGAGCGAGCCCCCTGGGGCGAGCGCGTCGAGACGCCGGGTGCCGACCATGTCCGCGGCGCGCGCCGGAGTCGCTCGATGTTGCGCGCGCCGTCGGTGCGTCCGCCCTAGCCGGCTCGGGGTCCGAGGTGCTCGGCGAGTCGTCTGCGGAGGTGCTGCTCGAGGCTGGTGACCTGTCGTGGTGGTGGTTCGCTGACGGGTGGTGGTGGGGTGCTGACGTAGGCGTGGCCGGTCGGTGTGGTGGTGACGGTGACGTGCCGGCCTTCGATGATCCGGGGCTGGGTGCGCCAGCCGGGTTGTTCCTTGACCTGGTTGCACCGTTGGCACAGGCCCTGCCCGTTCGCGATCGTCGTCGGTCCACCGGCGGCGCGGGGCCGGATGTGGTCGAGGTGGCGGATGGGCGCGCCGCAGCCGCGGCAGTCCCGATCCCGCGCCACGATCGCCCGGCGGGTGGCGCCGGTGAACCGCCGCCGGGTCGCGTCCGCGTTGGTGATCTCGCCGCTGATCGGGTCGGTGAACAACCGCCGGATCCACCGCGCCGCCGCGTCGGCCCCGCCGGCGAGGGCGATGTCGCGAGCGATCACCGCCGGGATGGGATGCTCCCCGATCCAGCCACACTCCCCACCCGCCGGGTGTGCCTCGGCATCACCGGGCTCCGCGGACTGCGGGGGCAGGAGGGTGGTGGCGGGCATGACGAGCTGGACCTCGACCGGGATCAGCTCGGATGAGGCGTACCCGGTGAGGCGGTGCAGGAGCGCGTCGGCCATGATCGCGCCGCGGGACCGCTCATCACCGCTCGCCTTGAGGGTGTCGGCATGCTTGGACAGGGCGGCGTAGGCGGCGACGCCGTCCTTGACCGGCAGCAGCGCGCTGAGATACACCATCGCATCCGGCGCGGGCCGGAGCGTGACGCAGCGATCGCGCTCGGCCATCCGGATGCGCCGCACCACCGATTCGGCGTCCACTTTCGCCGCCTCGGCGCGGGCGGTCGCCGCCGCGCGTTTCGGGCTCATCCCGCCGAGCCGCTCGCTCAGCTTCTCGTCCACCACCGCGCGGTCCTCGGGCATCAGGCAGACGGTCTCGCGGGCGACGTTCTGCGCGGCCTGCTCGCCGATCGCGGCGCCGGTCAGCAGCGCGAGCGTGCGCGGGAGCTCGCGCACGAGGCCCTTGGCGAGGGCGAGGTCGTTCGCGGCCCGCCACGGCGACACGCCGCGGGCGAGGGCGACCTGCTCGGCGATGCCCTTGCCGGCATCCGCCCGCGTCGCACCCGCCGCCAGAGCGGCGCTGCGGAGTGAGGCATCGAACGCGACCTGCACGTGAATCGCCCCGGGTCTAGTGGAGGGCGAGTTCTCCCGGCAGCGGCTGCTGTCGGGGGTTGTTCTGACGGTAGTACTGCTGCTCGGCCTCGAG